>CAZRFP010000103.1:0-15941 GCA_964599535.1 uncultured Planctomycetaceae bacterium | reverse complement strand
ATTTAGATTCTTCATTTTCATTTACTTTGGGCAACTTTTTATGCTCATCCCGTTGTGCTAACTTTTCCCTAAAGTAAATCTTCTGTTTAGCACTCGTTAAAGTTTCAGATCCGTTAATAGTTTGGTCATTCACTACCCAAACAATCACTCCCCTCTTTACAATACTTCGACAGGCACCCCCGCTGTCTCCTCAATCATTTTTTTAAATCCAGCCGCGCTCGAATTGGCATCGCTGAGGTGCAATAAAAATATCCTTCGCAAATTATTTAAATCGTTTTTTTTTAGCATTTTCGTAAGATTTTCCACTGACATATGCGACTTCAGCAGTCTCTTTTCCATTACCGGGTTGATCCTTCCGTACTCAATATTTTTTCTTAACAATTCTTCGGAATAATTGCACTCAATTGCTATGTAGTTAAGATTTGGGAACACATATCTTATATAATATGTGTCCGTAGCGAAAAGAAACTTACCGAACTCCTCGTGCTGAATCAGAAATCCAAGAGGCTCGGCGGCATCGTGCTCCACTGGGAATGGGAGCACCTTAAATCTACCTATTGCAATAGATTGCTTTGCTCTTATCGGAATAGCCCTATGTCCGAATGCGGAGACAGCTTTCAGTGTCCCCGCACTTGCATAAACATCTATTCCGCATCGCATTAAATCCACAACTGCTTTCGAATGATCGCCGTGCTCGTGAGTAAGCAAACACCCGCAGACATTATTAAGGTTAAAATCTAATGCAATAAGAATCTTTTTTAATGGCATCCCGGCTTCAATCAACAGCGTCTCGCTCCCTGCACTTAAAACATAACAATTGCCCTTTGAAGAACTGCCTATTGCTCTGAAATCAAACATTAAAACGATCTCTTTCTATCAAAGAGTTCGCTGTTTCCCGGATCATCTACAAAATCAAGTTGTTCGGTGTTTGCGTTCTTATCAATTTCATCCTGCACTTCGGCTTTAACTTCTTCGGCGTTTTTTATTTTATTTTCCATTATCTCGCTGCTATGCTCGCTTACATCGGCTTCAGGCAAGTACATTCCCGTGCTTTCTTCCCAAATCCGGGCTTTAATTTTCCTTTCCGCTTTCCCTATCACGGCATCATCTGTTGTATAGTTAATGCCGTTTTTTACTGCTATTTTCACTGACAGCGTGTCTTTCAGACTAAACGGCTTGTCCTTATACTTCCAAGTCGCGCTTACATCAATTACAGCGCGTTTGTTTTGTGTTTCGTGCTTGGGCAATCCGAACTCAATTTTAATATCCGAAAAGTCCTTATGTCTCTTTAAAAGCCCGGTAAAACCTTCTTTCGTGAAATAAGCGTTACCGCCAATGATATTAAACTCATTGCCGTGCCATAAAAACCCATTAACCGCCGATTCTATTAAGCAGTCACGTATGGCTTTGATAGGATAACCACCATCTTCTTTGTCGGTTTTGAATCCGAGCCTGTTGTTTTCGAGATTATCCTTGATTTTTTTTACGAGTTCATCGGGCAAGGCTTTTCGCAATTCGCTTATTACATTAGCCTTTGCTCCCGCAATTGCAAGAGCACTTATTTCGTTTGCGTTGAGTTTCTGTAACTCAACTATTTTTGATTCTATTGACTTAAATCGCTCAATAGATTCATCCGAGATCAGCGTTAATTCCTGATCTGTTTTTGTTACTTGTGTTGTTTTCTTTGACATTTTTCCCTCTTGATTTATTTTATGCAACTTCTTTTTGTTCGTATTCGATAGTTATGTCTTTGTGCTTCTTCGATGCCGTTAGATTAATTATTTGTGTGTCAACGTCAATTATGCTCAAAATACCCTCTCTGTCGTCTATCCAGATCGGTACATATAACCCGAAATGCTTCGATAGCGTTCTTATTATATCGAGCCCTACATTAACCTTTGCGGCTTTATTCGCATCCTCAAAAGGCACGCCGTTTACCAGGACATCACAAGTCGGCTCTACGCCACCGTTTATTGCGGTTTTAAATAGCCTAAATCTTGCCATTGAAAATTTATTATTTACGTTTGCCTCTATCATACCGGCTTCACGCTTCGTGAATTCTTCGAGCAGAAACAGTTGTTTTTCTATTGCGGCAATTTCTTGTGCTTTTTTCTTCTCTTCAGCCTCTAATTCAGCGATTCTTTCGCGCTGCTCGTTGTTGGATTTTTCCACTCTGAGTTCGTCTTTTGTCCTGTCAATTGCACGTATCAAATCATTACGTTTTGTCCTTATTTCTGCAAATTTTTCGGTTTTGTCGTTCAGCCTAATGTTTTCCGTGAGTTCTTCAATCCTTTTCGTGATTACAGACAGATCGGGATAATTGATTCCGGCTGTCTCTAAGGATACTTTCTTTTCTCTGGCTTCCTCAAGCCTGTTTCGCAACTCCGCAATTGCCATTGCTTCTTTTTCTTTTCTTTTATTCATCAATTCAATGTCGGCACGCAATCTCTTTAATTCGTCCGATGCTTTTTTCCCCTCTTCATCTATTTTGTCAAGCTGTTTTGCGAGCTCACGATTGAAATTTTCCCGCAATGTCTTTTTCTTCTCTTCAATTACTTCGCTGTCAAGAAGCCGCTTGCAAGTCGGGCAGACAAAATCTCCGTCTTCGATGTGAAATTTATGGGACTTAACGTCATCCCATTCTTTCGCCAACTCCTTAATTCTTTCTTCAAGCGAGTCTATTCTCAATTTTTTTTGGTTTATTCCCCTATTTGTTATTGACAAAGTATTATCTGCATCGGTTAATTCTTCTTCTAATTTCCATATCTCCCTTTTAGCAGCATCAATTTTTTCTCGGTAGTCTTGCTCGGAGATATCTGTCAGTTTCCGCTTCTCACCACGTAATTTCTTTAACTCTTTTTCATCATCGGTTTCTTCCGAATCCGATAACTGGAGCGTTTCCTCATCAATTGCTTTGAGTTCGGACTCGAATTCCGTTAGCTCCTTTTTGAGCGTCTTGAAGTCAAGCTCTCTAATAGTTTTTGCTGCCTCGTCAATTCTTGCCGGTATGAGTTTGATCTCTTCATTCAATTTTCTTTTTTTACTCGTAAGAGATGCTTTGGCTCTTTCAACATCGTTCTCGTGAAAATCGAGCAATGCACGTATTTCTTCCAATTTCTCGTCAATAATTTCATCCTTTGTCAATCGACCCGCGAATTCCATAACGATGTCCCTTCTGCTCTGCCAATCCATCTGATGAGCAAAAAACAAGGGATCGGATAATAGTTTGAATATCATTTCTGGCATTATTTTCTCAACCTCAGCAGTGTAATCTTTTGCCTGCATTGGAACACCGTCAATTTCATATACGGTTTCGTGTCCGGTGAATGTGGCTTCGCTGGTTCCTCTTTTTTTCGTCCACTTCTCCCGGTATGTTTTCGTAAAGGTTTTGGTTCGCTCGTTTATTGTCAGCACGCCCTCGACTTTGTGCTCTAAACCGTGAATGGCTTCACCGGCTTCATTTTGTGTTTTGATCTCAAACTGCGCTCTGTCCGTACTGTCTTTCCCGAACAACAACCACCTGTAAGCATCAAACAAAGTCGTTTTGCCGGTACCGTTATTGCCGAGAATGTTAGTATGACGACCGCAATCAACTTTTCGATACTTGATCCCCTTGAAGTTCCACAACTCCAAACTTCTTAGTGTGATTTCTTTCATTTTATTTCCCTCTTTTTATTTTTAATAAAATCGATTAAAAACGGCACCGCAATTGCTGATGCCGCTATAATAGCAATGCAATATTCATTCATTTTTCTTGATCCTTGAATAAATCCTGCTGTGCGCGTTCACCGTCAATGTAATCTTCTGCCGCTTGTTGTAATTCGTAAAGATCAACCTTCATTTCATCAGACATTAACTGCATCTCGTCCCCGTATTTGCTGTAAAATTCTTCTATTTTGTGTGGTGTGTTGATGTTAAGCGGCTGAGGCGAGTATTGCAAAATCTTTTGTGCCGTGATTACTGCTCCCATTACGTTTGTCTCGCCCCCGTAACTAAAACTTACTCCGAGAACTTTAATTTTTTGTAAGCTCAATCCGTCAAACTCACAGATTTCCCTTACGTGTTTTTTCATCTTTTCAAGCGCAAACACGAAATCCGGTGAAGGCTCCTCGTCAGATCTAACTATATATTCTGTTTCCTTCCCCGCCCTGTTTATCAAGGCATAATGGATTTCGACTTTGCTGTCGTGGTATTTCACTTTCTTAATTGTCATCGGCACACCTCAACTGACCAATCGCTATGGCTTCGGTTTTGCTCGAAGGATAAAAGAGTTTCCTCTTCTCCTGCAGAAGCTTTGCTCGTTTTAGTGCGTTAGCATCTCCCTTATTTATGGCGTCGGTAAGGGATTCGAGCATTTGATCGATTCGATCTAATTTGTCCGCTTTTCGACAAATTTCTGCGTTTAGTACTATTTCCATCTCTTCCCTCTATTATAATTTTGATTGCTTCTTCGAAAGTTGCTCCCACGCTCTGAAGGTCAAATAGTAATTTATTCATCTATAAACCCCGTTCTTTGTTCAATAAATCTGTCAAGACTATGCCTGTCGATCAAAGGCGTCTTTTGATTTTCGTCATAGTAAGTTACTGGAATCTTTTTCGTGTCCAGAAACCTTTGTCTGAAGTTTTTTGGACTAACGTTTAGATATTGACTCGCTTGTTTAAGAGTCAATGCCCTTGGCTCAACTTCTGTTTTCTTTACTTTCATTTTGTTTTAATATTATTTCATCTTCAAAATCGTCCGGGTAGAGCGGTGCCCTTTTAATTTCCCATAAAACCCATAATATCAAGCACACGCCAATAATTATTAACATCATGCCCTCTCCCTTATTCTCTCTCTGTGATCAAAATATTTTTTGAGTACTTGCACCGGTCTGTAATCGTTGCATAGATCACATAGCGCAAGAAATTTTTCCGGCTCAAAAAAACTTGAATTGTTTATATTAAGAAATTTGCGGACTGTCGGTTCCGCAAAACCCTCACCTAAGGTCTCACAGATAAAATCATACACATCAAAATCCTCCTCATACTCGCGCCTTTTTTCTTCATAATCCAAAATCATCCGTTTTAACGCTAACTTAACCTTCCTCAAAGTCGTGCCCTCTTTTTTATCCCCGAATTCTCCGCTAATTATTTTTTGTTTATACTTCACTTCCATCACAAGCCGCCTTATATTTCCAAAGAATAATTTGAGGTGGTATGATGTACGAATTCATTATCCAAATCAGCAACAAACAGACATCCTATGTGACTTTTTTTATTTACTTGGATCAGATTATTTATCTGAATTAACATTACGCAACTCTCTTTAATTCGAGAGTCTTTTTTTTATTGATTAAATAAGCGGAGATTTTTTTTCTTAAAGTCGGTTGTTGATCTGTGTGGATCGCTGCATAAATTTGTTGTGGCTTTCTTCGGAAAATACCGGCAAGAGCTTTCTGCCTGGTCTCGGTTTCCTTGAGCAACTCTTTTAGTTGCTCATTGGTTAGATTATTCATAATTTTATCTCTGTTTAGTTTTCGTTTATTTTGCGTTTATTTTCTGACAACACAAATGTAAAGAAACGTGAACTTTATGTCAAGAGGATTCACGTATATTGATTCTTTATTCACGTAAGTTATTGTAATATAAGGAAATAAAATTTTGACGAAATACTCAAAAGATAAAATCCAGAAAGCTATTTTAAGAGTTTACAAGGATCAAAAAGCTCTCGCTGACGCAATGGACTGTTCTGAAAGCGCATTGGCGAACAGAATCAAAAGAGGCTCTGCAAGGTTTGTAAGAGAGCTTGAAACAAAATACGGCGTTAATGTTCTATCTGAAGACGATGACGATAGGATAACCAAACTCGAAAAGAAACTTGAGAAGAAAGATGAGTTGATCGATACGTTGGTAGGACAAGTGCAGTTTTTGAAAAGTGAAGTGGAGAGACTGAACGAAGAAAACAACGAATTACGTGTGGGCGTTGCTGCTGGTATTGTCAAACGGAACAAAAAGATAAAGAGATAGTTTTTGCTTTCAGCTTTATCATTTTATTCTTATGCCATATTACATAATATATAATATTTATTACAACATAAAAATGTCACAATAAGGATACTTAAATAATCAACTAAAACAGAGTGCATTAGTAGATTAAATATTGTTGATTTTAGAAATCTTTTAAAACTAATAAGGAGTGATATTATGATTGTGAATTGCCTCGAATGCGGTAAGGAAATATCCGATACCGCTAATAGCTGCCCACACTGTGGCGCACCCAAAGACAAAGCAACTAAAATCCCTACCGGGTCGAAAGTAGGCGGGGTTATTATGATGGTTGTTGCCGGAATAGCTTTTATGTTGGTTCCGGGAGTTCTTACGGGTATGATTGCTTTTGCTCTAATCATTTTAGGCGCATTGCTTACTAAAGGTAAATCGATATGAAAAAACCGATCATAATTAAACTAACACGTGAAAAAACCGATAAATACTTAGCAAAAGAAAAATTCGTTGATAATTTTATCGAGAAATTAAAAAACTCAAAAATTATGAAAGACATCGAAAAAGATTTGGAAAAAAAGAAGGGAAAGAAATGAAGTGGGAAAGCGGAGGCATTCCGTATGGCTATAAGTACAATAATGATAAAAGAATATTGGAAATCAATAAAAAGGAAGCCGATACATTAAAGATTATTTTCTCCATGCGTAAATCCGGCTTCGGAGTCAACAATATAGCGGATCAACTCAACCGCAACAAGCACAAAACCCGTTTCGGCAGAACCTTTTCTAACAATACAATATATTTTATTTTGCGCCCGCAAAGACTTGATTTCTACTCCGGATACGTGGATGGGGAAAAAGGTAATTGGCAGCCTATCATAACCAAAGCCGAAGCCGAAAAAATTAAAGGCATGCTTTCAATTAGGAATAAGGGAAGATCACGCAAGCACGATAGAAAATATCTCCTGACAAAAATTCTTCGTTGCGGTTATTGCGGCTCTACTTGTAAATCGTCAAACGTCCACAAAGCGAACCAAATATATAGATATTACCTCTGTACAAACAGACAAATGCACGGCGTTTCTCAATGCCCGGAATCAAAAATGTTACCGATGGAGGTAGTTGAAAAAGCGGTGATAACGGATATTAAAATCAAATGGAGCAAGAATCTAAAATCAATATTCAACGACTACAAAACCTTCCTTGAAAAGGATTTAAGAAAAGAGATCGATAAGTTAAAATTTCTCCCGACAGCGGAGATTGCCGAGCACACCGAAATAGTGCTTCAGAAATCCCGCAATCTCTCAGAATTACAATTCGCCGATGTCCGGTTTCCCAGCAAACCGACTATTCAGCAAACGAAAAACATAATAATGATGACTACCGATAAAATCGAGCTTTTCCGGGACAGGATCATAATTTCTTATAAATATCCTATCGACAAAAATTTTAGACGTGAAGAGATTATAAAATTATGAATCTACCAAAAGGATTTCACATACACGGGAATAAATTAAGATTTAGTTTTTGGAACCCTGCGAAGAAAAGACCGGACAATAAAAGCACCGGGCTTCCGCCTACAAAAGAAGGGATTCGAGAAGCTAAAAGATTTAGGACTCAATTTCTGAAAGAACTAAATGCTCCTGCAAAAAAATTAGTAAAAGATAATCAGCTATTGATATTAAGTGATGGTATTAAAAAATACTTTATTGCTAATGAACACTTATCTAAAAAAACTGTTCAATTATGCGAATATGCGGTTAATCACTTTATTCGAATTATTGGTGATAAATATTTAATCGACTACACTAAAGAGGATTCAAAAAATTTCAATAAAATAATCAAACAAGAAAGGAAAGCCCATAATACGATTTCAACATTTTCTAAACACCTCCACTCTATTTTTAAGTTTTTTGTTGACGAAGATTATATATCCAATAATCCTATCATAACATTACCACAAGTAACTAAAAAACCAAAAGCGATCAAAGACGATGATCTTAAATTGATATTAGATTATTTAAAAAATAATAACGTTTATGGTTATAATATTATATACTTTCTTTACTTGTCCGGGCTGAGAGTTGGCGAAGCAATAGAATTGCGATGGCACCATATCGATTTCAAGAATAACGAAATGGTTTTTGTTAATTTTAAAGGGTCTCGCAATGGCAATAAAAGAATTGACTCCCTCCCTCTTTTCAAATCGCTCCGAGATCACCTTGAATCATTCAAGCCAACTAATTGTTCGCCGGAAGATAGAATATTTCTTTACACCAATAAATCACTTTCTTTTTATTATAGAGTACAAAACTCATTGTTTAACGAAAGACGTTATTCAATTCATCAGTTACGAAAAACTTTTATCACAAAGCTTGTGAACTCCCCTCTTGCCGAAGACTTAAATTTAGTAAGGGAATTAGCCAGGCACTCCAAAATTGGAACCACACTTCAATATTATTCCGAAACAAAAAAAGAGCGCATGCGCAAAGAACTCAACCTAAAAGTTGATTTTTCTTTATAGCATGGTATATGTTTGGTATAGGTTATGCCGAATTTTATGGGCGGTTTATAGAACTTTATGGCAAAAGCAATAATCATAAGAATAAAAAAACCCCGATTATGAGCCATAATCGGGGTTTTTGTGTGGAGCTAAGCGGGTTCGAACCGCTGACCTTCTGACTGCCAGTCAGTGTGTATGTTTTTGTTATAGTCTGAATACTTGGTTATTTTGTTTAATGGTATATGTAATGGTATATGTTTTGCCATTAAAAAACCCGGCTGATTAAGCCGGGTCTCAAGGAGTCGCACTTAGGGTTTTAGGTAGGTTCTTCTTCAAGAAATTCCGCTATTGAATTTAAAGTTTGAAATGATACCGACACGCCTTCAAAAAATTCCGGCTTAATTTTAAATACGCCGGGTATTTCAATATCCTGATCAATCAAGGTTTCATACGCAGAATCAAATTCTTTCTCTTTTTCCTTTGGTATTTCGTAATGAATTGTTTTTCCCCGATCTGTTTCTACTTCTTTTTTCTCGCCAAAATCTTTCCGTAGTTTCATTACATCAAATGATAATTCGCGCAACAGTGGGTTTGCTTTTCTGATAAATTTTGTAACCGCGTACATTAACTTGAATGGAAAATTTACGGCTTCCTTCAGTTCCTTTCGCACTTGCTCGGTTAATTCCTTCACTTCTTCAATTTGTATTAATTGATTTTTTAATTGCTCGGTTAATTTTCCAGATTCCTTTTCACTAATTTCAGTAAAAGTAATACTTGAAATACCTTCGTACATCTTATCAAGTCGATCGATGTAGTTTTGAAATCGATCGGAATTATTGCTTAGTGCCGTCAAATTGTCAAAGCCCGGCTTTGCTTCTAATAATTTACGATAGGTTGTTCGTATCATCTACCCTCCTAAGTTCGTTATAATGATGTCTCAATATAGCATATTTTTAGAAAAATATCATTAGTGCTGCAATGTATAAAACCGTTAGAACAAGCATCAATATCTTTAAGTTAATTCCCGTCTTTTCCAGAAACCGCAACACCTTGCAATCCCAATCCTTTATTTTACCCCAGTCTTCACAGGTTGCGTTTATTTTGAAGCAGGGAAGTCCTCGCCAATAATCTATTAACACACTATATATAGATATACCAATCACCGCCGTTACTCCAGATAGCAAAAGTGTTTCGAGATCGTAACGAAATCGTGTTGCGGCATAAATAATGATAAGGTGTACCACAACTCTTGTGTATAATCCATCCCGATGCCAAAGCCCCTTGTATAGTTTAATCTTCTTGCTACTATAACCAACCTCTATTTTTGTTTTCCCTTTCGGTGCGCTGTATTGTTGTTGCTTTGCGAAATGACCGTGCAGGGCGGCGTAGGGTATGTAAAATAAAATTGTAATTACTGTTATTATAATAATTTCTAATTGCATAATGCCTCCTAATTATTGATTTCAAAACTTTCTGAATACATCACACCGAAAATACTTACGTTAATATATCTTGTCACGGCACTGCCCAAACCACCTGTTATAGATATTTCCACTTCACCGGTGTTGTCACTGACTACAATATGCGGGAGAGATTTCGACTGATCGCCGGGCATTACCATATTCCCCGTAACAAGTGAAATTGGTTTGGTGAAAGTCGCATCAATTCCCGCCTTTGCAGACTGTGAGATGTAGAAAACCAATACCGTTTCTCGATCACTACTTGTTGAATCCGAATCATATTGATTACAGTTAATTGTTATAACTCTTGTCGATGAGTCCCCGCTTATAGTGATTTCCGGCAACCGGATGTAGTTATTGATTATATTACCGCCTATTTCAAAATGATTGTCGGTTGATACTGTGTCCGCTGCTCCACGATATAATTCGGCATCGTGTAATCCTTCAAAATTGATTCTCGGCACAACTAAATAGGCATCTTCTGTATCATATCTCAATCTATTGCTTCCATCAACCTTACCAACCTGTAATCCGCCTCCATTTGCCCTAATATCAATCCCGGTGTAACCACCAAGAACGGAATTGCCCATTTTGATATATTCACCGCCATTTCCAACATACTCAAATTCGTACTCGGTTAATTCAAAATAAGGTATTGAACCCGAAGATTTCAAACTGCTTGCAATTATATTCCCGTCATAATCAACTTGGAAAGGGGCACTCGATTTGTCGGCATTACCGATATAAAATCCGTTTTCATCAACTTTCAGTATTGAGTTGCCGCTCCCAATCTCTATTGTCCCGCCCGTTATCGCTCCCTTGAAATAAGCACTTCCATCGCTGTCGAGCCTAAACTCTTTTGCCCGGAAAGCACCTTCACCCGCAATTGTAATTCCGCTAACGGTAAAATCATCAAGCGTTTGTTTCGTCCCGCTCCAGATATAGAGATCGTCAAAATTAAATCCCGCTATTTTAGTTGTCTCGCCTATACTAACCACTAAATCATTGTCTTGGTTGTAAAACTCTAAATCTACGTCAGTCCACTGAAATCTTGATGCGGCTTCATTCCCGACACGGAACATTTCTCCAATATCTGAACTAATCCATACCCCGTCTCCAAGTAGATAAGATGTCGCACCCAGCCCTATGCTTCCGCTTTCGCTGAGCCAGAAATTACTTGATTTGACTTCTAAATCATACACCGGGTAGTGAAATAATCCCGCATAAGCACCCCCCGATTGTCCTCCAGGCTGTGGTATTCCCATTTATATCATCTTCTCGTAGCTTAAAGTTGGTATATCCGCAATTGATGATTCACCGGCAAGTTTTGTCCGGCAGCACACGTAAAAACCAATTCTCTTTCCCTGTGGCACGCTTACTTCGGCATAGGTATAAGGAGTTTCAGTCAGAAAATACCAGTCTCCGTTTGTTTCCGAACTCGTCGGATAAGATTCCTGCGGATGTCCGGTTTCGGTTATGTATATGAGTACTATATAACTTTTTATTATTTTCCATTGATGTGCGGAAATATTTGACGTACCTCCGTTGACGAGGGGATGGTCTTCAACATCTCCGGCAAGCTTCATATCATTCCACTCTATCCTCGCAATTCCGCCGGGCGGAATTAAATTGGGATCGGAATAATCCCCGACCTGTGTATCTGTTGCATTCGGGACTATTATCCCAGTGACTGCGGGATAATCGGCTAAATCCGGCACACCGTCAAACGTTATGTTTTCCGCGACTAAAACCGCTATATCACCATTACCATCGATTGCGAAGTTTCCTTCGCTGTCCATAAACATAATCTGGAAATCGTGATCTACGCCGGTATGGTTCCAAGCCATTCCAGCAATCAAAAACTTACCGGAATTATCATTGCCTTGCCATCGCACGTCAAAACTTCCTACTCTCTCATACTCGCTATCCGAACTTAACTTCCTGTCTATAACAATAACGTTAATCCTTCCCGCGCTCAAATCAACATTTGTTATGTTTATATTTGCAACAGACGTGATCTCGTCCCCGTCGTCAATTGTTGTCTCATTTACAGTCAAATTAACACCTTGTATTGATGCGAATACGGGAATGTAAGAGGTATCGCTCGGAACTTCTATTTCCACCCAGTCACCCCGAATCCCGTTTTGAACTATATCATCAAGATATTCGACTGCCCCACTGCCACGAAATTCAATTCTGTAATTACCGTAAACCTGTGGTAGAGACGGATCGAGTATGAAATAATAGTTCCCATATTTGTCGGTTGTCGTATCTGAGATTACTTTGTTATCCTTCAATCTCCTCAGCGATACCAAACACGCAACATTAGGTTCACCGGCTCGATGTGGAGCCCGGTCTATCGAATACAGTAACCTACCGTAAATTTTAATTTCTGTCGCCGTTATTACTACACCAGCACGTTCTGCCATTTTATCCTCTTAGAGCGGTTCCGTGAATTGTTACTTCGGCATAGATTGAAGCCCGATTTTTATCGGCATCACTTGGATGATAGAAGTGAATTTCAACATCACGTTTTGAAGTAACTATATCGAGTTCGGGTTTTATTTTTACATCAACATCTTGAGGTTTCTCCCCCTTTGTCGGCAAAACAATTGTATCACTACCAAGAGCACTTCCTTTTTGTTTGATACCAGCGACACCGGGCTTGATATCACCACCGCCGTTGTCAACATAATCCATCGAGATGATGTCAACGACTATTTTTGTTATCTGCCAGTTCGAGGGCAGCCCACGAATAACGCTTGCGATACGAGCATCGTAAGCATGAGCCGATCCCGCAAGTGCATATCCTATATAGGCATAGTTTCCGTTCGTGTCATCCGGTACACTCTGGCTGTCACCATAAACTCGTTCTAATACGACTTTGCACGTGTTCCAGGCGTCATCGGAATAAATACTTATTACACGAAAAGCCGCATCATTATCGTCTATGTAAAGTTTTCCTATCAAACCCTCAACAAATGATTGATCGTGAAACCAGCTCAAAGTGTAATCGTTACCATAGACTCCAGCACTACAAGTCATAATATACTTTGCACCTTGAGTCGCTCTGCTTACAACGGTTACGCGCCCACAATACATCTTTATGAATCCGTGCCAAAGTATTTTCGGATCGGGGTCAACCCCGCCCGAACCCGCAACTATTTGTCCGGTCAAGACATCCGTCACGATTTGATTGCCAATGAGTCCGCGAACCGCAACGTTAATTAAAATGCCTTCAAGTCCGGGTTGTGTCATTGTTCTTGTCGTCGTGATCAGTCTTTTGTGTCCGGGATTATTAAAGTCAGCCAACTCCCCTTCCATATAGCACCAATCAAGTTTTTCTGCCTTTTCCCACCCCGTTAACTTCGCAGTGAATCCGTTCCCGGTCGATATTAACTGTAATTCACCGGGATCGTCAATAAATGGGAATTCAACGAGTAATGGGTAATCATAAGTTTCTGTTTCAGTTGTAATACTGCTATTATAGCTTCCGACATTCTCACCCTCAACGCCGTGTAGTAATTCAAGTTTTGATGAATCATCTAAACTAATGCCTACAAATTTTGGTGTTAGATATACACGAAACTTATAGTTCGGAGGTAGAATTAGCCGTCCTGCTGTCTCAACAAAGCCCTTGAGATTGATATAGTCTATCGACTCGTTATAATCCCAATTGCCATCGTAATGCACGAGTGGAGATGTCGGTACAGCGACAAGATGATACCTCTCTGCGTCAAAGTGCGTTCTTGCCGGATCGGACGAATTAATGGTTATCCCTGATGTATCAACGGCTTGTCCGTTTTTTTCAATAAGTAACTTTGTCTTCCCGGATGAGGTCGCAAATGTATCTACAATTCTGCAATCACCTATTCCGGGAATATAAATTCGAAAATCGTTAAATGTATCGTCCGGGAAATAATTGTCTGCCGAATAAGCATTATTAGTAATCCAAAACACACTGTCTTCCGGGTCTCCGGTTCCTGTGAGATGATCATAACACCATTTGAATATTACTTTTGCATATTTATTAAATTGTTGAAGTGCATTGCTGAGTAATTCATTATCGTTTGGAGTGATGGGAATTGTTCCTTCGGACACAATATCATGCACTCGGAAATTAACAGCCTTTGCAGTAAGCCCTACTGGAATTGGTGTAATACCTATATTAACCGCATACGGATTTTCGTAATACGTTGCCTTGCCAAGAAAGTCCCAATATACGGGTTCGTCCGTACCAATCATAGGCTGTGCATCTTGTGGGACACCATCAAGTATCGGCACAATCTCGCACCACCAGTCGTAATTGGCTTTAAGAGGGATTTCACCAGTGATAACGGGCTCGCCGTAATGCACTCCTATTAGCTTCGTCCTCTGTTTGCCATAATCAAGACTACCGTTAACGTAGGGTATTGCTCGTAATTCGTAATTATAACAATTCGGATGTAGTATTGCGGGATTAACGGTTGAGATTGTAAGCCCGGTAAGATTCACTGTATTACCGTATGGGTCAACTACATCAAGCGTAGTGTGGTTGTTGCTTGTCGCAGTATTGCCAACTATAACGTAATTTTGCTCCCCAACATAAATTCCCCATCCTTTGAGCTGATCTTCGGTAAAATCTGGCATTTGTTCGTGTTCCGGTTGTGATGTCGGGTTAACAATTGTTATTGTGCTGTTGCTCCCTGTCCCGCTAAAGCGATCATAACCAAACTTAAATATCGGCTCTTCAAAATCGTACTCATCTCGGATAGGTACATTAAAAATACGATAATTGATTATTGAGTAATCAACTTCTCCTTCCGGGTCTGGCGGGTCACCACCGCCGGAAATGATCTCAAATAGAATTTCATCACTTTGAAACAATTTCAAGATATTTTCTTTTCGCTTGTCAACAACCTCCACAATAACTCCGCCGGAAATTGTTACCTCAGCAAGCCAGTATTCAGTATCTAATTTCGCATCGGTTCTCCATACAAATTGATAGGAGTCATATTCATATATAACGTTGTCGTTAACTCCGTTTGGGAAAGGTACAAACCACCCGCCGACCGAGAACTCCTCGTCAGTAATGGTGTCACCGTCATAGTTTTCTGCGAGCGTAAGCTGTGTATCGGAATCGACAGATAGAACCGATACAATGTTTCCGTCAACAATGAGCCGTCTGTTAACGGAAAATATTTCCGTGAATTTTGTATCGGTTCCGTTAACGACATTGCTTCCGTTTTCAACGCTTACAGTACCTTCTTCTGTTTCTTTCGAAAGGTAAGAGATAAGTAGTTTGTAAACACCGTCACTCTGCGGAATATCGAGAACGGTTGGTATAGGTAGTTTCACAGCTCTCGGATACCGGTCTTTTAAGACTGCCGTGCCGGGTTGAATAAGAACTTGCGTGTCATTGTCTTTTGTAACTTTCCAATCGCTGCTGTATTTCCACTTCCCGGACTCTCTCTCTCCAAAGGTTGTGTTTTTGTTGAGTATCTCAATTTTTTTTGTGCGATACACCTCAAGCCCATACTGTATTACAAAGGCGTCGGAAGGATTGAGTGCGCGCTTATTAAGCAGCTCTTGCCAACGACTTAGTTCCGTACTTCCAAGCTTCAATTGTGATAGATTCTTGATCTCCATTTTATGCCTCCACCAATCCCGCAGTTATTTTCATTGGTAAAAATTTTGCTTTGCACTCGGCTACATAAGCTCGGTAGTCTGCGTACTCCTGTGAATCCCAATCGGAGTTTGTTAAGCCGATTTCTTCTGCTAACGTGTACTCTTTTGCAACCTCGTTTTCTATCAGCTTGTTAATATCTCTCATCATTTTACAGTTGCTTAAAATCGGTTGAATCTCTGCAAAAGTTAATTCCTCCGCTTCGCATTCTTCGTGTTGATCTGCGATAATGTCCACTTCGGTGTTAACTCCCCAATACTGATAGCCGTCAATTTCTGCGTACTTGAATGCCTTCTCTTCTTCTCCGTGAACAAGCGAAAGCTTACTGTGTTCGG
>CAZRFP010000102.1:0-15982 GCA_964599535.1 uncultured Planctomycetaceae bacterium | reverse complement strand
TGCTGGCGGCGGCTGGACTGCTTCAGACGGCGCAGGCCGAGATAATTGCCGCGGCCTTTGACGAGCACAGCTTTGAAGGGCTTTTCAAAGACGGTTCGCAGCGCGGGAATGTCTTTCTCGATGAGTTGCTCCTGCAGCGTGATCGTGTGCGTCGAGACGACAACGCGCTCGTCGTGAGACAGGATGCGGTCGATGGCCGGCAGAAGATAAGCAAAGCTCTTGCCGACGCCGGTCCCCGCTTCGACGAGCAGATGGTGCCGATCGGCCATGGCGTCGGCGACGGCCTGTGCCATTTCGATCTGCTGCGGGCGTTCTTCGGGGCGCGGCAGCGCCTTGCCGATCAGGTTGCTCCATTTGTCTGCGGCTTTCGTCGTCATGCGCGGCCGGTTGATATCAGATCGTGCTTCATTATCTGTCGCAAAGTAGTGGACTTATAGCACTTTGGTGCGGTTCCGGCCATGACTCTCGAACAGCGCGCGGAATCCCATGAAACTATCAGAGCCGCGCTCGTAAGGAAGCGGGGGGCGTCGGTGGGGAATCGGACCATGAATGCGCGCGCCCAATGATTGCACCGGCGCTCGCGTCGTTGTCGTTGGCCGTATAGCCGCGCTTTGACGCACCGTGATTCGGCTTTGACAATACCGAATCGTGTGTTTGTCGACATCGTCGTTGTTCAGGCGAGTTGGCACTTGCTTGAGCGCTGGCACGGACATGTAGTCTTTTGCGAGCGGAATGCCACCGCTCTTACGGGCGCGGTTCTGATTGCCGCGGTCACGGAACGAGATGCTGAGGCAGCCTTGATTGGCGAGATGATGCTTCGATATGCACATTTGATGCTGGTGTTCTCCGGCGCGTGCCTTTGGACGATCGCGTGCGATCGCGGCGGTCCTCCGTCGGAAAGCACCGCGCAAGCGTCGGCGACCGAGAAGGCGTCGGGGGTTCACACGCCCACCACGACGGCATCGAATCCCGCGTTGGAATCCGCGCCGCGGCGCATTGTCGCTATCGCGCCAAACGCCACTGAGATCATCATCGCCCTCGGTGAAGTCGATCGGCTCGTCGGCGTGAGCCATTTCTGCCGGCTGCCCGACGGCGTTCATACCGTCGCGCGTGTCGGCGGGATTCTCGATCCCAATCTCGAACTGATCCTTCGACTCAAGCCTGATCTCATCATCACGCGCGGGCGCATGCGCGATGTCGAACAGTTGTGCCGCATGAACGGCATCGCCCATTATCGCGATCCGACCGAGGGATACGACGATATCTTTCGCACCATTCGCGAATTGGGCGATCGGCTCCGTCGCCGCGACGCCGCCGACGCGCTCGTCCGCGAAACGACGGGGCGCATCGACGGAATCACGCGGCGAATCGCCGGCCGGCCGCGGCCGCGCGTGTTGTTCACGACCGATCGGCCGATCGACTCACTCGCGCGGCTGACCACATGCGGCAAGGGCACCTTCGTTGACGACACCATCCGCCGCGCCGGCGGCGAAAACATCTTCGCCGATGTGGATGTCGCGTATCCCGAGGTGAATCTCGAAGCCGTGCTGTCCGCGCGGCCGGACGTGATCATCGAGGTCATGCCCGGCGTGAAAGATGCAAGTGGTGATGCGGCGCAGCGCATCATCGCGCAGTGGGAGCCATTCGGCGACGTGCCGGCCGTGGCGAGCAGGCGCGTGCATGTCTTCACGGACGCCGATCTGGTCATTCCCTCGCCGCGCATCGCCGATTCGATCGCCCGCCTCGCGGCCATCCTGCATCCGGAGGTGTCGTTTGAGTGACACACCGCCGCTGCTCGCGCTCGACGCCGTCTCGTTCGGCTATCCGGCGCGGCCGGACTTTCTGAAGCCCGTCAGCCTCGAGATGCGCGCCGGCGAGTGCTGGGGTGTCGTCGGGCCGAACGGCGCCGGCAAGAGCACGCTGCTTCGACTCGCAGCCGGGCTGCGCAGTCCCGGCGGCGGGCGCGTCCTGCTTGAAGACCGGCCGCTGGCGTCGATGTCGGCGATCGAACGGGCGCGTGCGATAGCCTTTTTGCCGCAGAATCCGCCCGCCGATCTGCCGTTGCCGGCGGAAGACATCGTGCTCATGGGCCGCTTTCCCCATCGGCGGATGGGCCTCTTCGAGGACGCAGCCGACCGGAAAGTCGCGGATGATGTCATGCGTTTGACACAGACGTCGGATTTCGCCGCGCGAGCGCTGTCGACGCTGTCGGGCGGCGAAGCACAGCGCGTGCATTTGGCTGCCGCGCTGGCACAGAAACCCCGCGTGATGCTGCTCGACGAGCCGACCGCGTCGCTCGATTTGCGGCACCAACTGACCATCTTTTCGCTGCTGCGCGACCTGGCGCGCCAGGAAGGGCTGCTGGTCGTTGTGGTCACGCATGATCTGAATCTCGCGGCCGAATTCTGCTCCCGCGTCTTGCTGCTCGATAACGGCCGATCCATCGCCGCCGGACCGCCCACGGACGTGTTAACGCCTGACGTGCTGGAGCCGGTCTACGGCGTTCGGCTTCAACGGGCGACGACAGCAGACGGCCGCGCGACTGTGCTGACGGCGTCGAGCGCGGGGCCTCGTACCGGACGAGGTGCCGAATGAAGCCGGTCACGCCGTCGCGCTATTTCGTGTCGATCGGCGCGTGTCTTGCCTTCGTGCTGTTCGTTGTGCTCCTAAGCCCTGCGGTTGGCGTGAGCGAGATCGGCATCGGCCGCGCTTGGCGCGCCCTGCTCGATTCGGCGGCCAGCGCGACGGACCGCGACATCGTTCTCAATCTGCGCCTGCCGCGAACGCTATTGGCCGTGCAGGCCGGTATCACGCTCGGTCTGTGCGGCGCGGTGTTTCAGGTGCTCTTTCGCAATCCACTGGCGACGCCGTATACACTGGGCGTGTCGAGCGGCGGCTCGCTCGGAGCGCTGATCGCCATCCGCCTCGGTCTGGACGCCGCGCGATTTGGTGTCTCGGCCGTGTCGCTGTGCGCGTTTGTCGGCGCGGCGGCGGTGATCGGTCTGGTGTTTCTCTTCGCGCGCGGGCCGAAGCGACTCACGACAAACGAGCTGCTGCTGGCCGGCGTGACGATGGGCCTGTTCTGCTCGGCGATGATGATGCTGGTGATGTATCTCTCGACCGAGCGGCAGACGTTCGACATGGTGCGGTGGATGATGGGTTCGGTCGTCGTGGTCGGCCTTCCGGATTCACTGGCGAATCTGCCGCTGCTCGCATTCTGTTGGATCGCGCTGCTGGCGCTGGCGCGGCCGTTGAATCAGTACATGATCGGCGAAGAAATCGCGGCATCGCGCGGCGTGAGTGTTTCCCGACTACAGGCGATGTGTGTCATCTTTGCGTCGCTGGCGACGGGCGCGGTGGTGGCGACGTGCGGTCCGATCGGATTCGTGGGCCTCGTCGTTCCTCAGATGGTCGCCCTCGTCATCGGTCGCGATTGTCGCCTGCTGTTGCCGTGCGCCGCGTTGTGCGGCGGCGCGTTCCTGGCCGTTTGCGATTGGTGCGCCCAACTGGCCCTCGGATGGATCGGATCGGTGACCGGGACCACACTCTCCAGTGCGATGCTGCCGACCGGGGTCGTAACGGCCATCGTCGGCGTGCCCATTTTTCTCGTCCTGTTGCGCCGCCGGACTCGGGCATGACGGGTCGTCTGGAGCAGGCCGCCGTTTGTCGCAACGGCCTGGGTTGGGTACAGTTCGAACGTATCTCGCGAAGGCTCCCATGCAGACGACGCCAACGACAGCTTCCGAAGCCAGACCCGTCAACCCGCCGCGCCGGCGCGTCGCACTGATAGCCGCGCTGGTCATGGCGGGGGGGCTGGCGATCGTCGCGTCGGCCGTGTACTCGCGCTATTATGGCGATCCCAAGCGATTCGCCGTCGTCGAAGCCGGCATCCTGTTTCGCTCGGCCCAGCCCAAGCCCCGACAGGTCGAACATGTGATCGACGCCCACGGCGTCAGCACGATCATCATCGCCCGCGAGGGCACGAGTCGAAACGTCCCGGACGAACAAGTCATCGCGGAACGCAGCGGCGCGACGGTCGTCGTGATTCCCATCGAGAGTCGCGAGCCGATCCCCGACGAACAAATCCAACAGTTCTTCGATATTGTCGACAATCCGGCGCGTCGGCCGGTGCTTGTTCATTGTTCGGCGGGCCGCCATCGAACGGGCCTGCTCTGCGCGCTTTATCGCATCGAGCGGCAGGGCTGGAGCGTCGATCAGGCAATGGCGGAGATGTTGTCGTTCGGGTTCAATCGCGAGTCGCAGACGGTTGTTGAGGAGCAGCTTCGCGCGTACAAGCCGGGGCGATTCGCGCGGAGCGTCGCTCGTTCGCGGGAACAGAGTGCCGGAGGCGCGTCACCTTGATCGACCTTGATATTCTCTTCGGGGCGGCGCGGTGCGGGTTGTTGGGCGATGCCGAGATGTCGCCGTTCTGGCGGTCCGTGACCGAGAGCACGCGCGTCGGCACGGGCTGGCTTCTGTTCGGAATGGCCGCCCAGGCGATTTTTCTGCTCTGCCTGCTCGGGCAGTGGATCGCCACTCGACGAGGCCGGCGGCTCGTGCTTCCGTCCGCGGTTATCTACTTCGGCCTCGTCGCAACGGTGATGTTGCTGATCTACGCCTCGGTTCGGCGCGATCTGGTCTTCACGGTCGGCCAGTTGGTCAACATGATCATCGGCTTTCGGCTGCTGGAGATCGTGGAGCGCTTCAATCGGATTTCCCTGGAGCATGACGACGCGCCGTTTCCCGATGTCCGGCCCGATTCCGCCGAGCGCCGCCGCGAGTAGACTTTCGCGGTGCTCCCGTTGCGTCAGAACGACCAGATCAGGCGAAGGCCCGCTTCGCCGCGCGCCACCTTTCCGATAAAGCGCGGGCCGAATCCGCACTGCAGTTGCAGGTTGTTTGTCAGATCGATATGCAATTGCGGCATCAGAAGTAGGTTCGTGCGACCGCCGCCGAGCGGCACGGCCAGATTGGTCTCAATGCCGGCCACGAGTTTCTCATTCACGTCGGCGAAGACGCTCCAGTTCGCCAGAAAATCCGATCGGGCCTCTCGCCTCTCGCCGCCGATGTGCCCCCGCCCGCCGAGCATCCAAAGCGTGCTCCAGGTCTCGTCGAAGCGGGCCGCCCCGATGTGCAGCAGTGTCGTCTCGGTGACGCCGGTCTCCCGGCGGTGCTCGACGATACCCTGCCAGCCGTGAATGAACTTGTCGTCAAACGCCGTGCCGAGCGTGTGCTGCGCGGCGAACTTGTATGAATCGAGCTTGTTGTCGTCAAAGGGCAGCTCAAACTCGACGGCAAAATCCTTGAAAATGACCATCTCAAATTCGGGCGCCCATTCGACGCGATCCGAGTTGATTAGACCGAGCACATTCACCTCGGCCTCGCCTACGCCTGCTCCGAGGGAGCGAACGAGATCAAACACCATCGGCTCGGGGATGAACGGTCCGCGATGCCCGCGCCCGCCGCCGTGACGTTCTTCGTCAAGCGAGATAAAGCGATACGGCTCGCCGTCTGTTTCATGATCACCTGGCGCCTGGCTATCCGATTGCCCGAAGATCAACCAGTTCGATATCGCGGCGGATTCACTGTCTGGTGAGTAGGCCGGAGCGACGCCCCTGCGCTCGCTGTAGTCCACTTCGCGGGCATAGGCCGTGGCGGACGTAGCCAGCGTTGTGAACAGGGTACCAAGTGAAAGCAGTCGCGCTGACATCTGCATGTCTTGCCTCGCTATTAGGTTTCAATGCTCTGCCGTACTCTGTGGGCGAGCGATGGCACTATGGGTAACTTGGCTGCTGTGCCGGCCACGATGGCGGAATTCGGTCAGGCAGCCGGTCGCGGGCGCGGCGGAAATGTGAATTTCGGAGTAATACGTTGATGGAATGGGCCTGGTTCGCGTTTCGCGCGTGAAAGGGTGCGAATTCCTCGGCGGCGTGGGCTTGGCTTTATCGGATGGAAACGGCTAGAATCTTCGGATAGACTCGGAACTTCGGCACATGGCGAGAGTTACGGAGTAATGCACATGGCGGATCAAGCCTCCCGGCTGAAAGTCAGGGACGTCAGCGGCGTTTCCATCGTTGAGTTTGCGGACCGGAAGATTCTCGACGAACTGGCGATTCTCGAAATACAGGAAGAGCTTTCACGACTCGTTGAGTCCAGAAGCGGCGGCAATATGCTGCTTTCATTTCAGAATGTGGAGCATCTCTCGAGCGCCGCGCTGGGTATGCTCATCACCCTCCGAAAAAAGGTCGAAGAAAAGAACGGCAGACTGAAGCTCAGCGACATCAATCCCCAGATATACGAGGTGTTCAAGATTACGCGCCTCAACAAGTTCTTCGATATTCACCCGTCGATCGATAAGGCTCGGGCGAGTTTCTGAAGTTCGAATCGGAGGCAGTCGCGCGGAGCGAATCCAGAGCTGATGGTCGACTGGTAACAACGCCGTGCCGCCTCGCACCAAACTCGGCCGGCAAATGCGACAATCCGTCGCACAAACCGCACGGATGACGGCATGAACGGGGCAAATGCCTTGAAGGAAATTGTCGTTCCCAACGATCTCGCCGCCGCCAAACGGCCTGAGCAGATGATCCTGGCGGAAATCCAGCGCCACGGTTACTGCGAGAACTGCACCTTTGCCATCAAGCTGGCCATGGAAGAGGCGATCACCAACGCCTTTCGGCATGGCAACAAAGCCGATCCGTCGAAAAAGATTCGCATTCGATACGATGTCACGCCGGATGTGGTTCAAATCGAGATCGAGGATGAAGGCCCCGGCTTCCAGCCGGAGGAAGTGCCCGATCCCACGTTGCCGGAGAACATCGACCGCCCGCACGGGCGCGGCATCATGCTGATGCGCGCCTACCTCGATGTCGTCGAATACGGCGCTTGCGGCAATTGCGTTCGACTGGTCATGCACAGAAAGTGACTGCGATGAGCGGCGAATTACTTCCATCGAAACCGGTGCATGAAACGCCTTTCGCCGTGCAGATCGATCGGCGCGAGGGCGGGGCCGTCATTGAAGTTCGCGGGTCCTGCACCATGACCGTGTCCAAACGCCTCACCGACACGTTGCGCGAAGTTGGGGCTGAAGGTCACCGCGTCATCGCGCTCGACATCAGCGGGCTTGATTTCATCGAATCCAGCGGTCTCGGCGGTATCGTCGCGGGCTATCTCCGTGCTCGTAAGCACAAAGGCGAGTTGCGGATTGTTAACCCCATGCCGGATGTTCGTAAGTTGCTGGAGACGACGCGCCTCGTTCAGCTCTTCGGCATCTATCCCAGCGTCGATGCGGCGCTTCGATCCTGAACACTCAAATCGCTCATGTGTCCCAGTGCGATACGCGCCGGAATTTCTTTTGACGGCTAAACAAAGGTTACTCCGAGCCGGAAGTGCACGCGCCCGGTATTAAGTCCGCGCTCGATTTTCAATCGCTCTCTAACACGTACGGACCACCGCCGTGATTGATGAGCGATGTACGACTCGAGGTCGGCACTTTCGATCGGCGTCGCGGCGGGTTATTCTTTTGAATCATGGCACATTCGTCGCGCATTCATCTCGATATCACATCAGGCGACCGGCGGATCGCCGCCGTACTGGACCGTCCGCAGCCTGGCGCGTTTGAGTCCGCCTCGCCCGTGGTGGTGTGCGCGCACGGCTTGACCGGCACGCGCGTCGGCTCGTGCTATCGATTTGTCACGCTGGCGCGGCGGTTGGCGGCGATCAACATTGCCTGCCTCCGCTTTGACTTTCACGGTTGCGGCGAGAGCGATGGGAGTTTTGAAGATGTCACGCCGGCCGGTCTGGTGAGCGATCTTCGCGCGGCGATATCGGCGATCGACCACGCGGCGGGCTGCGATCCAACGCGCGTCGCGGTCGTCTCCAGCAGCTACGGCGCCTATTCGACGGCGCTGGCGGCCGAAGACCTGGCGTTCGTCCGCGCCTATGCGTTCTGGGCGCCGGTCGCCTATCCCGATCGGTTGATCCAACGCGACATGACGCCGCCGGCATGGAGTTTTTTGGAATCCAACGGATGGATCGAACACTTTGGATTGAAACTCGGGAAGGGTTTCATCGAAGGCATCGGCAATTCCGACGCGCCGGCGCTGCTCGCGAAGCACCCGCGACCGCTGCTCGTTTTGCACGGCCGGGGCGATAAGCATGTGCCGATCGAACATGGCCGCGCCTACGTGGAGGCGATGCGAAGTCTCGACGGCAATTCACGCCTGATAGAGCTGGAGACGGATGATCACGGCATGCGTTCGGTCGCGCTCAACGAGCGCATCATCGACGAGACGGTCACATGGTGCCGCCGATTCCTGCACCCGCAACCCGCGTAGGCCGTCAGAGGCTCGTGCGCTCATTCCAGATGCGCGGAGCGGACTTTCTGGACGAACCAAAGCACGTAGCCCGCCAGCCCAAGCCCTCCGACGATGCTGACGACGCCCAACCACAGCGTCATGAGATCGCCGCCCTCGCGATAGGCGCGGAACGCCCAGCCGCCGAAAAGGTCGGCGCCCATGATCGCGAAGAGCAGAAAGACGAGATGGAAGTTCTTCAATGACATGGTCGCACCTCTTTCGTTCGCGCCGCCTCCTTCAAATGTCTGCCGCTCGGTCGTCAACTTCGCGAAGCCGCGCGGGATCGTTCAAACGGCGACGCGTCCGCGACGGCCGGCGCCCGGAACGAAGCGTGACAAGCGTTGCACGTCGAGATCATCTCGTCGAGTTTCATCTTGACCATTCGCACATCGCCGGCGTCGGCGTGCTCGCGCAGAGCGATGGCTTCGTCGTACAGGCGCGCCGACAACTCGTTCATCACGCGGCGCGATTCGTCGTTCAGGTTCAGATCAGGCTGAATGAGCGGTATCGCCCGTGCATCGTCCGCCAGTTCCACCGCCAATTTCGAGACATCGCAGATGTCGCGCTGCAAATCCCCGGTCGTATCGATTTCCTGCACGATCTCCCCGAATTTCATCGACGACAGCCGTTTCATGATTTCTCGCAGACGGGCATGGCTCAACTGATGTAGTCCGTGCTCATCGTCGAGGGAATCTTTCGCGGTATTGGATTGCGCGGCCGGCTCAGTCTTCTCGGTCGTTTGGTTGCACGATGGCAGCATGAGAACGATCGCCGCGCCAAGTAACATGGTCGCCATCCACAGCATTTTCGTCCGATACATCGCCGTCATGATTCGGCCTCCCGCGCGTACAACGCTGGACCGTACGACGCTCCAGGTATGGGCTTCACCGCCGAACACAGGTTGCAATCCGAATGCCGAGAAATGAACGTTGGACGGGCAGGGTGGCACTCAGGCGAGGTCAGTGGATTGACGATCCGGTTGGGCTGGCGGGCCTGCCCGACGCTGTGGGCTGTGCGATCGCCTCATGACTTGAGTTTCGTGCGACGGTCGGTGAATAGGAAGTGAGCGATGCCTTCGTGGAATCTCACGCGCGCGCTGCGGAAGAATCATCAGCGGTTCGCTACCGGCTCAGCCGGTTCACGATCCTGGCCTGGCTTTTTGCCGCCATATCGCGGAGAGATCGCCACGTATGGCTTTCCGCGCAGCTTTTTGATCAGGATCAGTTCGCCCATGTCGTTGCCTTCGATCAGATGGCCGATCCACTGCAGAAGGTAGCCGCCGACAAACAGTGCGGCCGGCCGCCACCAGAGAGACCATTCATCCCGCGTGAGTTGCACAATCGCCAGCGGCACGGCTGCGATCGTCAACGGAATGCCGATCATGTGCAGCCAGAACGACGTCCGATTCTGATGGCGGTCCAGCCAGTTTCGCAGCCATGCTGGTCGGCGGCTGCGTTGCGCCTGTTCGTTCACAAACTCGTTCGTCGATTTCATCGCTGTCGCACCAGTCGTTTCTGCTCGATGCCGAGCCGGCGGGCGTGAGGCTCGATGTCACGCAGGAACCGCAGACCGTCCTCGTAGTAACCAGCCGTCGGCGCCAGTGCCGCGTCAAACTGCCGCCAATAGTCGTTGAAGCGTTCCATGAACAGTTCGCGAATGTACTTGCTCATCATGCTGGCCAGCGCAATGGGCAGATACTTGCTCTCGCCGGACTGGCTGAATCGAATGCGCCAGACGGTCTTTGACCCGACGAGATCATACGCGCTCTCCTCGTCGCCCTCTTCCAGCACGCGCAGCTTGCGATCTTCGAAGGCATGCATCAGCAGCGCGCCATAATGACCGCGCGCGCCCTGACGATCGACAAACACGAGCATGTTGGACTGGGGGTTTGCATTCGCCGCGCGCTGAATCAGTCGCAGCACAAGACTGAACAGCGCCGACGCCTTGTTGCGGGTCATTTCCACAAGACGATTGTAATGACCTTCCGGCAGAATTTCGGACGCCAGCCCGGCGAGGCGCACGCCGCGCGCCGCCATGTCGCGAGCGAACATCGCGCCGGCGATTCGCACGGCTCCCTCATCGGCGGCACGCGGCAGGCAGGCTGCCTCGGTTTCATACCAGGCATAGTCCCGCAGAAAACCGCCGCACTCGGGGCTGAGACGCGCGATCAGCTCGGACATCGTCGCGGGCAGTTCGCCCGACGACCAGGCCGAGACCGCCGACAGGACCGAGCGTTCCAGCCGACCGAGGCCGTCCTTTCGATGAAACAGCTTCTTGCTGTCCTGGATCACAACGCGCCCGTCACGCGCGGTCGACGAAGCGGCGACGCTGTCGGCGAAGGTTTTCCAAAGGCACATCGACGCTAAAGATCGCGGCATCTGAAATGTCGCGGCGCTGACGACGAGCGGCCCCAGGATCGGCCCGTAGCCGGCTTCGTCGATACCCATCACGATAAGTCGATCATCCGCGATGCTCATGTCAGACATCATGGAGGCAAGCCGCGACGCTGGCCAGTGCCGGCGGCATGGATTTGACTTGAGTGCTTGTTCGGCCATTGCGCAGGTCTGTGAAAAGAAGCAGGGATGCAGACTGTAAGTTGAAACTCGCGAACGTATAATGGTCGAAGGTTTTGCACCCGGCGGGCCGCCCGTGCAGGATGGTCGGATACACATGGGCAACGATGATGCAGCGGAATCGACGTTGAACGGAGCGGTGGCGGCGGACGAGTCCGAGCTACTGTCCCAGCTCCAGCGCGGCGATACCGTCGCTTGCGAGCAGTTCGTACGATCGCGCATAACGGGCGCACTGACGGTCGCCCGTCGCATCCTCGGACGCGAAGCCGACGCGGACGAAGCCGTGCAGGATGCTTTTTTCTCGTTTTTCAAGTCGTTGGAGGGTTTCCGCAGCGATGCCGCATTGTCTACCTGGCTGCACCGGATCGTCATCAACGCGGCGCTGATGAAGCGTCGATCCCTGAAGCGGAACAAGGAAAGCTCGATCGATGATCTTCTGCCCCAATTCAACGATGACGGGCACCGCGTGCGGTCGGCGGCGTCGCAACCGACATCGGACCATGCAGAGCAGAATGAACTGCGTGCGATCGTTCGGAAGAAGATCGACGAACTTCCCGATGATTACCGTAACGTGATTCTGCTACGCGACATCGAACAGTTGGACACCGATGAAACCGCGCGCCTTCTCGGGGATTCGCCCGGCGCCGTCAAGACGCGCCTGCATCGTGCTCGACAGGCGCTGCGCACCCTGCTCGAAAAGGAGTCTGTCTTTTGAAGAACGATCTGACGTGCAGGGATTTCATCGGCTTTCTGGACGACTACATCGCCGGCGTTCAGGCTGCCGAGGTTCGCGCCGAGTTTGAAAGACATATGGGGCTTTGCCCGCACTGCGCCGACTATCTGAAAAGTTATCAGGCAACGGTTCGCCTCGCGGGCGATGCACTCTCGGCCGAGCAGATACAGGCCCAGTGCGAGTCCGCCCCAGATGAACTCATCCGCGCCATTCTCGCCGCCAAGGACAAGCTGTCGCGCGACTAAACCCTGCGCGGCGTTTCGGGCTTCGTCTTCAAGTGATTTTCATGCGGTTCTAATGCTTTCTGGTGATGCGGACGCGGATGTTATCAGTCATGATTTGCAGGGGTCCTCAGTAGATCGTATAGAGAATTTCGGGATCGCCGAGCGATCGTGGTCACGAGGTCAGCGAGGATAAGAGTCGAATGGCAATGCGAGAAAAATTGAATCAGGTCACGGAGCGCCGCGAACGCGTCGAACAGGAACTTGATGCCTTGCGGCATGCCCGCGCCGGGTCTTCGAACGCCGCCCTGGCCGACCTTGAGACGGCGCTGATGTCCGAACTCGGGGTCATCGAATCGCAGATTCAGCAGCTCAACGCTTATTTGGACAGTGTCGAAGTCGCCGGTGTCGAGGGCTGACACCGCCGCGCGATGGGCCGGGCTTCGTCACCTGTCGCCCGTTGATCAAGAGGTCCAATCCCCTTCTTCAGGTCAGACAACGATGTCTGACGCGCGCTCGCGGTTCGCCGTACGACGAGCAGCGGCATCGTGCGACACCGTCGAGCGCGGCGCTTCGGGCGAGATCGTGTTGCGAATCCTGAGTTCGCCGGCGATCAGCACTTCTATCGGGCGCTCGCCGGGCGTCGACTCGACCAGAAGCCGCGCGCCCCACGCCGCGATTCGTTCGACCGGCACTTCATAGGATGTCATCGCCATGTCCGCGGCCAGCGTGTCGCCGGGATCGAGCAGCACGGCCATCGCGATGTCGCCTTGTCGCCAGCGCTCCAATAGCGCGTCGCTGCTGCGCGCGAATCGAAGCGCCTCCATGCCGATGAGCACCATTCCGACCGACGGACCTCCGCCGATCGCGGTCGCCCGCTCGGCGGCTTCGCGCACGCGGCCCTGAACGCAGGCCAGCGTCGCCACGCCGTTGCCGTTGCCGTCGCGTAGCAATCGGGATTCAAAGCGTCCATGATGCCGATCGGCGGCCGTTCGACACCCATTCGCGACCGCTGCCGCCTCGCGGCATTCACGGCCGCCGACGGCCACGACCGAGTCACAGCCCAGCATGAACAGATGCTCGGTGAGCCGGTATCCCGCATCAACGTAATCCGTGACGACGGCATGGCACTTGGCATCGGGCGACTGCGCGCCGAGTGAGACCATGGGTATGCGACGTCGTCGCGCCTCAAGCCAGAGCGATGCATCGGCGTGGCCGATCGGACAGCCGTTGAGCGCCGAAGATGGAATGATCAAGACGCCCTCGGCCTCGCGCCGGCTGGTTATGGGCCAGTCGCGAAGCACGACGGAGCCGCCGTTACGGTCGGCGTCGTGGCTGATTCGAGCGACTTTATGGCCTGCCGCCGCCGCCTCAACAGACACGGCGTCAAATAGGCGTCTTTGCAGTTGCGACTCGGCGCCGTGAGCGGGCATGAACGTAGCGAAGCGCCGCGCTTTCTGAAATCTATCGGGTGTTTTTTCCGACGCTATGAACGTGCCTCGGCCGATCCGGCGAACGAGCAGCCCCTCGCCGCTGAGATCGCAAAGGGCCTTGTTGATCGTCTTGGCGTTCGCGCCAAATCGCCGCCCCAGTTCGCGCTCGCCGGGCAGGCGACTTGCGAACTCGCCGGCCAGTATGGCCGATCGGATCTGCTCCCGCAGTCGCTGAAATTTATAACTGAGCCGCGTGACTGTTGTTTGCGTCGAGTTCACCGCCGAATGTGCCGCTGACTGTTGCATCGTCATCCATCTCCCATGAGCCGCGAGGCCATGTTCACTTTTTGATCGATCGGCCGCTTGGCGCGCGATCGATCTTGCAGGCGCGAACGTTCGCGCGCGTCGGCAAACTTGCCGCACTCGAAAGGGCCTGCGGCTGCTGTCATATGCGAGGTCGGACAAACCGGAAGGCAGCAGCCACGCATGAGCGTCGGCCCACTGCCGGGAGTGGACACGGAGCGGCGGTGAATCGCCCCGCTTTTCCGGCAGGATGTCCTACTCTATTGTTCCCTTTCCAAAGTGCGAGTCAACCATCGACGCCAGAATTGCGGGAATTTCGCGCGGCGGCGGGCCGAAAAGAGTAGAATCGCGGCTTCGCCTCAGCGAATCATTCGAGCAGACCGAATTGAACAACACCGACACGCCTCAACTTGACCATGCGTTCGGATTTGCCCTTGCGCGGAAGGCCCTTGTATGGCCGGTACTGGTTGTGCTGGCGGTCTACGCCTTTGGGCTGACGCGCGAGATTTCCGAGCCTTGGACCGGTCTGCACGACTGGAACGGAGCGTTTTTCTCCCAACTGGCGAGAAATCATCTGCGATATCCGTGGGAATTACACCACGGCATGCCACTGGTCGCGGTCGGTGCAGACGCGCCGCCGGTCGATGAACGATCGATCTATGCCACGCACCCGCCGGGTCTGGTCTGGCTGACGGCGTGCGCGTTTAAGGTGCTTGGCGAGTCGGAGGCTGCGGCCCGAAGCGTGCCGATCGTCGCATCGTTTGCGTCGCTGGTGATGCTGTTGGTGCTGTGGCGCGAGGCGTACGGATGCCTGACGGCGTTAGCGGCCGGGCTAATCTACGCCGTCATGCCGATGGCGGTCTATTTCGGCCGCATGGTCGATCATGAGGCCGTGTGTCTGTGCCTGATGCTCTCCGCGGTGACGGCGTGGCGGCATGCGGTGCGGATTGATCGGCGCGCGATTTTCCGTGCGACGATGATCTTCCTCGTCATCGTGTCGCTGGCGACGGGTGCATGGATCGACTGGTCCGGTTGCCTGTTCGCGGCCGTCTTCTCAGCGTACGTTCTGGTACGGCATCGCCGTCGTTTGCAGCCGGGGTTCGTGGCGGCGTGGATCGTCTCGTCGGCGGTTGCCGTTTCAATCGGCTGTATGATCGGTTATCTCGTCTACGCCGGATTGGGCGGGCGTTGGGGAGATCTGGCCTCCATCTTCTTTTCACGTGCCGGCGGCGCGGCATCGGATGCCGCGCTGGCGGCGCCGGGTTCGGCATGGCGGAACACGATTGAGAACTTCACATGGCCGATCATTTTTCTTGCGTGCATTGGGATGATTGCAGATGTGATGGAGGCCTTGAAACGAAGGCGACAACGCACCAGCGCCGAAGACGCGGCGACTGAAGAACGCGGCCGAGACGTTCGTGCCGCAACGGGCGCGGCGTTCGCGCGGCACGGGCTGCATCTGATCGCGCTCACTGGGCTGATCTGGCTCGCGTCGTTTCCGAGGCAATATGTTATTCATGCCTATTGGGCTTTCTATCTGGGTCCGGCCTTCGCGCTGGCGGCCGGGCGTTGTGTACTGTGGGTGCCGAGAAGATGGCACGGCGTGGGCGTGAATGTTCGGCGTGGAGCAGCAGCCGGAGTTCTGCTTGCGGCCGTCGCCTATTCAGTGCATGGAGTCGGAATGTACTTCGCTCGATCGGAGCCGATCCTCGAGGATCATGTGGCGGCATGGCGCGCGATCGCCGCTTCGACGCGTCCGTCCGATCGGATCGCGTTAATGGCGGATCCGACGTTCGTGGAACATCGCGGCGCATATACGTTTCGCAACATTGTTCCTCCGCAATTCGCCTATTACGTCGATCGCGCGTTTACGGTTGAGCCTGATCCGGCGGGCGTGGTGGGCCTGGCTGACTCGCACGTGCTCTATGTCATGCCGGTCAAGCAGGCCGTTGTGCGGGGTGCGTCGCTTCGACCGCTCCGAGAGCGGTTTTCCGAACGGCTGGTGTCCGATGTTCTGGTGATCTTTGATCTTCGATCTGGCGCGGGTGATTGACGGCCGCAGCGACCTGGCTATAACATCATATTCTTCATCGATTTATGCATCGGTTGCCGCCTTTAGGCAACGCCGCATCCGCAAGTTCAGCGGGTTTTTTTCCATATGGGTAAACCGGTTTGACGTTTGACGTGGAATCCATATACTCATGGGTCTATTTCCGCTGGAGCAAAGGCATTTACGTTCCTTTGTTGGGCGGAGGCGAAACCGTGACCATCGCGAGCATGCTCGCGGGTGCTGCTGTAGCTCAGTTGGTAGAGCGCGTCCTTGGTAAGGACGAGGTCACGGGTTCAAGTCCCGTCAGCAGCTTTT
>CAZRFP010000101.1:1386-16190 GCA_964599535.1 uncultured Planctomycetaceae bacterium | reverse complement strand
CGTCGGTTAGCGGCTCGTTTCGCGTGAATTGCTTGATCGAGCGTCGAATCCGGGCAACCAACTCGTCCGACGGCTGGCCAAGATTGGCCTGCAGTGCCGCGACGAGGCGCGGCTCCCCATATTGAGCGCCTTCTTCGTCTTCGGCATCGGGCACGCCATCGGTGAACGCCAATAGCGTCGACGGCCGATCCGAAAGATCAAGCGATGCCGCTTCATACTCATAAGTCGCATCGACGCCCAGCGGCAGCGCGGGTTCCATGGCGACCTGCTCCAATCGCTGACGGCCTCGAATGAGATACGGCGGCGGATGCCCCGCATTGCAATAGCGGAAAACTCTCGCCGAAGGATCCAGCAGTCCGAACATCCCCGTAATAAATCGCGAATCGCCGATGTTTCTGCACACAAGCCGATTCAACTGGCAGACGATTCGCGATAAGTCTGTCTCCGATTCCATCACCAATTGCACCGCCGATTGGAGATTGGCCATCAGCAACGAAGCCGGCAGACCCTTGCCCGCGACATCGGCGATGACCACCGCCACCAGTCCATCCGGCCTGACGAAGTAGTCGTAATAGTCGCCCGAAACTTTCTGCCCCGGATCATTCAGCGGATCGATCCGAACGCCGTCGACGCGCAGCGGCGCGGGCGGAAAGAGATTGGCCTGTATCTCGCGGGCCGTTCGCAACTGTGCATCGATCCATTGCCGTCGCCTGATTTCATCGACGAGCTGCACGTTCGCCAGCCCCATCGCGCCGAGCCGGCCAAGCGCTGCAAAGAAGTCGATGTCTTCCTTCGTGTAGCCGCCGCTGGACGTAGTGCGATCGCCGTAGATGACGCCGTGTACCTCCTGCAAATACTCCATCGGCACGCACATCGCGCTGCGGATGTTGTTTGAGATCATGCTTAGCGTCGGATCGACATCGGCATCGAGCGTATCGTTGATCAGAATGCGCTCCGCGTCGTGGATCGATCGATCGACAACGCTTCGGCTGATGCGAAACTCCCCCGCCGGGTCCGCCCCCAGGTTCACAAGTTGAATCCACTCGACCTGCCGAGTCGCCGCATGCCACAATCCGATCCCCGCGCGTTCAAATCGGAGCTGCTCAACGCAGAGATTCAGAAGCTCACGCAACAGATCGTCGCGATCAAATCGACCCGCCAGCCGTTCATTCAATTCGTAAAGCGCCTTCAACCGGCGCTGCGACAGTTCGACATGCGGATCGGCCTTCCAGGCCGATGTCGAACCCACCACTGTGTCCGTCGGCGTGTCGTGCAATACGACCATCGGCTGGCTCTCGGCGATGAACGTCAGTAGACAGTTGCCGATGCCGATGCGGTCCCCATGCCGCAGCGATGCCCCGGCAGGCACCGGCTTCTCGTTGACGATCACGCCGTTCTTGCTCTTGAGGTCCTGAATCCAGAAGTTCCCGTCCGGCTGCCGCGACAGCTTGGCGTGATAGCGCGACGTGATCGCATCGTGCAAAGGCAAGTCGCACGATATATCACGACCGATGACCACTTCGGGCTTCTCAAGCTCGAAGCGCGTTCGACGACCGTCGGGATAGGCAACCAGCAAATGAGCCATGGCGTCCGGCACTTCGGCGGGCGGCAGGCGAACCCTCAGCGGCGCGTGCATCGTCGGCAGCGATCCGACTCGATTCGGAAGTCACACACATCCACCCGCGGAATCACGACTCATGTTCGGCGAAAAGCGCCCGACATGTCAATACATCGCGCAATCCACGCCGCGACCATCTGGAAGCTGTGGTGCCCCGCGTCGAAAACCTATATCAAAAGAGTAACCGCTTGACACGCGCGATTAAAGCACCTCATCCGCCCGCGCCCGTCGCGTGATTTGCAGTGCCCGATGGCCACGGAGTTTCCCGATCCGTCCGGCGAACTTGTTCCGCCCCTCGATCTGCATGATGAAGTCGCGCGACACGAGCTTGTCGAGTTGAATAATGTCCCCCGGCGACAGCGAAAGAAGCTCCTCAACCGTAACCCGCGTCCGGCCAAGGTACGTGCGCGCTTCGACGCGAGCGTGCTTCAGATTGTGCGAGACCTGTGCCTCCTGATCGCGATCGGCCGTCTTGTGCGAGTACGCCAGCCAGCTCTGCGCACCGAGCTTGTTCACGACCGGCTCGATGACATTGAACGGGATGCAGATGCTCATCGTTCCGGCCCGCGCGCCGATCTTGATCTCGAAACCGATCACCACCACGACTTCATTCGGCGCGACGATCTGAACCAGATGCGGATTGCTCTCCGTTCCCGTCACCGCGAATGTCACCCGAACCAGATCGGCCCATGCCTCCGCCAGATTGTCCAGCGCCCGCGTGATGATCCGGTTGATCAGCGTCATCTCGATCGCCGTCAGCGGACGCTGCGGAATGAAAATCTCCGTGTTCGACCCGCCCAATAGGCGATCAATGATCGGAAACACAATCAGCGGGCTAAGTTCAAGGCAAAGTTGGCCCGAAAGTGGCTCCGCCGACAAGAGCGAAAAGCACGTCGGACTCGGCAGCGAATGGATGAACTCACTGTAGGTGAGTTGTTCAATCGTCGAAACGCGCGTCTCGACGATCGTCCGAAGAAAGCCCGAAAGCGATGCGCCGAAATTCCGCGCAAACCCCTCATGGATCGACTGCAACGCCCGCATCTGATCCTTGCTGACGCGCTCAGGCCGTTTGAAGTCGTAGATCGAAACGTCCCGCAATATGGGGGTGGCGGCGGCGCGTTCGCCCGTGAAAAAGGTGGCCTCGCTATCGCCGTCCGTCGCGCCGACGGCATTTAACAGCGCATCCACTTCGCTTTGATCGAGAATATCCGCCATGCAGGAGCTTTCCTAACGACCGACATGCGCAATACTTGCGCACCTCGGCCGCGCGATTATGCGTACTTATCGGACAACCGCCGTTGCCCGCTGAAGCCCGCCCGACGTGGCCACCCATTCATGTACAAAAATATTCAGCCCCCACGACAGAATATGCCATGGGAAAGCAACGACCGATTCGATTCTCGAACTCGGCCAGCGAAAGAATGCGGCATTCGTTCAAGCGCAAGGAGACGCACCCATGAATTATGACCACGGAACAACCGTCGTAAACAAACGCATGTCGTTCCTGTCCGTCACGGCCGCGAGCTTGGCGTTGGTGCTCGTCACCGCAATCATCTGCGGAACCGGCCTCGTCGTGTATGCCGTGCGCGTTATCGATCGAAAGACCGACAACCTCGCAGGGCTGGTCAGTGAAACAGTACACGCCCTGCCCGAAATTCGCGCTGCTCTGCCGCCGGCCTTGGCCGACGCGCTCGACGACGTCCGTCGGCCGGACTATCTATCCAATCTAACTGTCAAGACCCATCTTCACCGCAACGGCACAGGCCGCCACCACAACGCCGTGATCGAAATCGTCAACAACGGTGACGAAACGGTAAGCCTGCTCAGCTTGCGTGTCATTGGTCTCGACAAGGACAGAGTTCCGACGATGGAGCGTTGCACATGGGCCGCGACGCCGCTTCAAATTGAGGACGATTGGCGTGGTCCACTGCTGCCGCGCGAGACGCGAAAAATGGTCGTTCGTCTTTGGGATGCTGACAGTGTAGCGACCATCGACGTGGAGATCACCGATATCCGACTCTGGCGGGGTGCCCCAAAAGCGCAGGAGAATTCGCTCTAGACCGTTCGCCTGGACGCGCCGGCAGAGCGTAGCTCTGCATCGCTCGATAGAGCAAAGTTCCACGTTGCACGTTGCACGTATGTTCGAAATTATAGAACACGAGCAATGACAAGCCTTCGTGCCTTGACGTGACCATCCCCCCTGCCTACCCTCTCCTGTGAGTTTCGGCGGGCCTCGCGACCGTGAATCGAGCGAAGGCGGTACGTTTACCCCCTCCGGCGACCACGGCCCGGCATGCGGGGTGCATCGGCACATCCGTCAAGCCAAACGGCCTGCCGTCAGGTGAATCGCGTTGGGAGCGTCTGGCTGGTCTTGTTGTCAAACCGCAAACGAAAAGCCGTAACGCGGCTCGAAATCATCGCAGCCGTCTGGGTCGTCGCGCTGGTGGCGTATGTTTGTGTGCCCGCGATAAACGAAAGTCGCGTTGCCGCCATGCGCGCTCAGTGTCTCGGAAACCTGTCGCAGATTGGCATCGCGCTGTCGAAGTACATGAACGATCATGACCAGCACTGGCCGGCTGTTGCAAAACTGAGATCCGTCAAAGTCGGATCGGCCTCCGATGCATGGAACACGCTGCCCGGCGCGCTCGCGGCTTATCTGCCGATCGACTCGCCGGCGTATCACTGCCCCGCCGATCAACGGCGCGTTTCGGAAGACGCCATCCCAGGCGACATTCCCAAAGGTAAGACCTATTACGAAACTGAAGGCCTCAGCTACGAATGGTGGTGGGGCGAAGCTCGCGCAGGCCGCAGAATCGGCGAAGAGTCGATCTCAAAGGCCAAAGGCTTCGGCTTCAATCGAGCCGATCAGCACGTTCTGACCGACTTCGAACCGTTTCATGACGGCGACGACGGTGGAACGATTAACAACTTATTCGCCGATTTCGTCGCGCGAACGTCGCGGAGCTCCATTCCATGAACCCGACAGCTCGCTTGGAGATGCAATGCAGATGACAACCGAAGACATGAAGACCGCCGTGAAAACGCGAAAGCCCGCAGTCGTGATCGGCGGCGCGATCGGCCTGCTTCTCGTTGGCGGATGGTTTGGTTTTGACGCCATCATGACACCGGCCGTGCCCGTCGCGCAGTCGGCCGGCGCGGATGAGGTCGTGGGCTTCGTGATCGATCCGCGCGGTCTGGTCCGCATGGCCGACATCGAGCAACAGCAGTTTCTCCTCCATTGGAAGGAGAGTCTCTCCAACGAAACGCGGCAGACCGAATTGAAGTCCGCACTTCAGTCGCTCAGCGATGAGCGGCGAAAGAAGTTTTCCGACGTGATCTTCAAGCACCTGAAACGCTCGTTTATGAACGATGCCGCACAGTTTTCGCAACTCAGCACTCAATCCGAAAAGAGCGAGTTCTGCCGCAAGCGCGTCGACGAGTTCGCCGCCCAATCTGCATTCATGAAGGAAATCTCGGTCGTCTTCAAGAACGACTTCCCCGGTCCCGACGGCTTTCAGGAATGGGTCCTTCGGCACACGTCCATCGCGGAACGCCAGCTTGGCGAGCCGTACGTCGAAGCCCTTAAGCGCGTCAGCACCCAGATGAAAAAGGAATCCCGCGCGGACGCGACCAAGAGCGGTTGACGCAGACCGCGCGCAATGCGCGCATTAGAGCAGCAGATTCACAAATCCCTGAATATCCGCGCCGTCTATTTCGCCATCCTCATTGACATCCGCGTTCCAGATGTTGCAATCCGGATAGTCCATCGCGTACGTCTCCGGCGACAGCAGGGCCTCGACAAATGCCGGCACGTCCAGCAAGTCTACAATGCAATCGCACGCCAGATCGCCTTGCATGCGCTCGACATACGTCGACAAACGAACATCAACCTCGTACAGCCCCGGCTGCGTGAATCCCCAGTTCAGGTGCGAGTGCGAGCCGACGACCAGATGAAACGCATCGTCTTCCGTGATGCCGCCGTCAAACGTCGACACATAGGCCGTCACGACGCCCGGACCGCTCGTCTGCCACATCGAAAAGTGACCATTCGCCGGTCCGCGCACGTCGACCACTTCTATGCGAATCCATTTGGCCGGTACGTTCGCACCGCCGCGCGGATCGTCAGGATTCCAAATGCACACCCGATTCCGATCGGTCGTCGTCATACTCTCCGACGAGATGCCGAGAAACACCACACCCGCCGTGTTGTTCTGTGGGAGCACCCAGAACGTCTGCCCCGGCGAGGCGCCGATGAATTCAAACCCCGGTGGAATCGATGCGAGAATGAATCGCGCTTGCACGCCTGCGAAGATCAGCGCGTCCTCCGGATCGATTTGCCCGCTGTCGGGCGAGATTTCCAGTTGCCACGCGCAATCCTTGTATGGCACGTCGACATCTGTATGGCCCGATGAGAACGTCACCGGATGATCCGGATCGGGCGTCGGCACCTCAATGCCGAAGTAGACCGTCTTCACCTCGCTCGTGATGTAATCGCAAATCGGCACGCCGCAAAAACCCGTCGATGGGCGTGCCATTGTAAATGCGAATGCCAGCGACAGAACGATGATGATGCGAATGGGATGGAGCGTCATCGTCGCACCTCGCGCCGATCAACGACCGATCGTCTCATCGAACTGCCGCGCCGCCTTCGTATCGCAAACAGGCCAACCGCCAACATCATTACGGCGGTGGCCGGTTCAGGGACAACTTTGAAGTAATACGTTCCCGTGCCGCTGACGAGTCCGTCTTCGAGATGCTCCCCCGACGCCTCAAACGTGATCTCCCACAGTCCCGGCTCGGAAAACGCCAAATTCGCGTGGAAATGATCATCCGCATTCAGCGTCAGTGCATCCGTCGCGTCCAGCCCGTCGAATGACGAAGCGAAAAACATCGGCTGCCCGAACAGATCGGTCTGATAAATCGAAAAGTGCCCGTCGCCGCTCGGCGAAACGACGCCGGTTAATGTCAAAGTGACGACATCATTGAGAAAATCGCCGACGGTGATCTCTTCCGTGCCGAATCCAATATACGGCGCGCCGACGACTTCCGTCTGCGAGAGAAACCAGAACGGCGCACCCGATGCCACGCCGATCGGATCCCACTGCGCCCCCAGCGGCCGCGAAGTTGTCATAAACCCAGGAACGCAGATCAGCACCTCATCGGCCTCAAATTCGACACCGTCATATTCAACGCCGCCGATCACGGCGCCCTCGGCATGAATGTGCAAATCCCACGACCCGTCCTCATAGGCGATGCCCAGATCGCCGTGTCCCGAGGTCCACACCGCAGGTTCATCGGCCCATGCCGACATTGTGAAAGCTGTAGAAACAATCGTCATCGCGACAAGCAGTCGCTTCATGTCTTTGTGCATCTTTCTTAATCTCCATGAGAACCGGCCGAAATCGACCGGCTCGCGTTTAAAGCAATGGTCCCAATTCCTCCGGAAAGCGTTTAACATTGATCGTCTCGAGCCGTGCATGCCCTACTGCGGCAGGCCGGCCTTTGTGGATGCCACTCGCGCGGCATCACTCCTTTCAGGTTTATGAATGAACAGCTTCGGACGACACGTGATCGTCAACCCCCGCCCATCGGCCGTGCGAAATTGATCCGCGCGTCCGCCTTCTGCTTCATCGATCGCGCGTGGATCGACTCCACATGCGTGTCGCCGAACAGATAATTCGACGATCCGCGCGTGTTGTCGGCCGTATGATCGCCCGTGCCATACCGATCCGGCTGAATGTCCTCGACAATCAGCGACCAGGCATCCGTCGATGGATCAACAAACCATGCACGCGAATGCGTGTGATCCGACGACACGCTGAGCGACAGGCCGTCCGCGCCGACGAACGTTGTGATCGTCGTGCTCGGGCTGACCAGCCGATGCAGATTTGTAAAGTCTTCGAGCACGTTGCCGAACGGATCGACATTCTTCACGGCCACATACTCATTCATCACGTAACTGCTGGCGTCGTTCTCCAGCCGCTGACCGCGAAGCGGGTCCATCGGACACAGCCGAATGTCGTCTACATTTCCCACATACGGCATGAGCGTATAGATCCATGAACGGTGAAACGCCATCCCATGCGTCGTCTCGGGAAAGTAGCCGTCGTTGTCATCGGCATACATGGCCAGCGCCATGCCGATCTGTTCCATATTTCGCGCCGAGGCTGTGCGGAAGCCCGCCACCCGTGCCGCGCTAAGCGAAGGCAGCAGGACCGCGAGCAGAATCGAAATAATCGCAATGACCACCAGCAGTTCAATCAGCGTAAAGGCACGCTTTGACATAAGCTGATCCATTCATGATTTCGTCGATGTCGTGTTCAAAAGCACGAAAGTGCGCCCCGCGCGCACACACGTCGGCGCACGGCGCAGGACGATTCGGTAATGAGCCGATCCGCTATGATGGAGGTTGATAGCCACGCGCAAGGAGCGCCATGAACACACCGGAGAGCGCATGGGCTGCGACCAGCGTCGCGCTGCCTCATGTCTCGGCCGACGGCTTACGCAAACCTGCGCATAGACAGAGCAACGGCGCTGCCTATCAACCTGATCTATGCGGACCTGGCAATGGGAAATGAAATCAGAATCGAGGTGGCGCGCGCGGACCGGCCGGCGAACCGTGACCCAGTCGGCGGGCAGGAATCAGCACGGGCGTCGGAACGAGCAACCGCCGCTGATCGCGAAGAAAGACAATCAGAACAGAAGCAATGATCACCGCGGTCGCGGCAATCTTGATGAAATGGCAAGTCTGACAATCAGCCGGCGCGGCGGCGTCATGGTCGTCGCACAAGTGGTGTATCGAGTTCGTCGCCCCCGTCGAAACGGCAAGCAGAACGCCCACCACCAAGAATATTACCCAGCGTCGCGGCATGTGATAAGCCAATCCACTCATTCCCGTTAATGCCACGAAATGGCGGCATTTCGAGAAAGTAACATGATTGTAATGTGTCGATGGCCTCAGTCAATCAAAATCGCTAAGCCGAGCGTTTTTTCCTCAACATCTTCCCATCGGGCGTGCGGTTACAATGCCCTCATGTCCCGCCATCTCCCTTTCATCATCGACGCATTCGGCTGGTTTCCGCCCGAGCGCGTCCGCGTATCCACGGTCGATACGCCGCGTCCGACAACGCCGGCGCTCGAGGTCCTCATCGAAAAGGAATGGGCGCATCGACTCGAACTGGCCCGCCAAACCAATGGAATGCTCTTCAACGGCCCGCTGCTGAGATACGTCGACCACGCCGTCAAGTCGGATCATTCCGAAAAAGCGCTTGTGTTTCACCTCACCGTCGCGCCAACGTGCTACCGCGACTTTGTCGGTACCAATCTCTTCAATCACCACCGGCTCGACGAATTTGGATGGCACACCTTTGCCAATCCCATCGGCACCACCGCCACGCTCATCACCGCCGACGGTCTGATCTGCTACGGCGTGCGATCGGCGCGCGTTTCCTATCACGCCTCGCATGTTCACACCTTCGGCGGCTCCTTCGAGGAATGTGACCGGCGGCCCGATGGAACGGTCGATCCCTTCGGAAGCCTCACGCGCGAGATTCTCGAAGAACTCAATGTCAGACCGAATGAACTAAAAGACCTCGCCTGCGTCGGACTTGTCCGAGATAAAGAAATACACCAGCCCGAAATGCTCTTCGAGGCAACGCTCGATCTAACAGCCGCGCAGCTTCGCCGCCGGTGGGAGTCCGCCGAGGCCCGTGACGAACATGACGATCTCGTGACCTTGCCCGATCAGCCGGGAGCGATCGTCCCGTTCATCCGATCTTGCAAGCGGATCGCACCGGTCGCCATCGGCGCGCTGTTTCTGCACGGGCGACTGCGCTGGGGGGAAGATTGGTTCACCTCCGCCGCGCGATCTTTCGGATAGTCTCGCGCGCAGTATATCACCCGAATCAATGGCGCGCCCGAATGGAAGCGATGGCGATTCGCGCCGAAGTGCGCAGTCAAAAGCAACAGACCACTTCCGCGCTTTTCTTCAATCAAGTCTCCGATCCATTGAAAACACACATCGCAAACGTTCCGCTAACGCAATCCCCAAAAACACGCTCCGGCGGCATGGGAAAACACCAATCTGCAATTCTCAATACCCGAATCACGAAATCGCTATTTCGCCATCTCCCCAGCAATTTATCGTGATAATCCTCACGGCTTTCTCGATTGACAGGGTACGCCTCCTACCTAGAATAGCTGGGCTGTGGATTCGGCTTCGCCGATCCGATCCACATCCCGATTTTGGGTGCACTTCCGCTGCGTGGGGCGGCGCGGTTGAACACGCCCCGCGTTGGTTTCGACACGACTGGCAACACTGAGCTTTACAGCCATGAGAATCTTCATGCTGGGGTGGGAGTTTCCACCCTTCATATCCGGCGGTCTCGGAACGGCTTGCTACGGCCTGACGAAGGCGATGAACCAGCTTGGCCACGAGATCATTTTCGTGCTGCCGCAAGTCGTAAAAAACCACGAAACAACGCATGTCCAACTGAAAACGCCCACAACCTCGCAGATGATTGCCGCCGCGATGGCCACCAACGAACATCTCGGCTATCAGGCCTATCAACTACCCGACATGAACAATGTCGAGTTACGTGCCATCCCATCCGGCTTGTCGCCCTATGCCAGACCCGAGCATTACACCGGCCGGCTTCACCCGGACGGCTCGGCCATGCTCGACGCGCCCGGCAATGCGCCTGCCGGATCGCCCCCTGATCCGCCTCAAGCCAGCGCGGGCAACACGCCCACCAGCGTGCTCGGCGGCGCCGCGTCGATTGCCCCAAGCGCAGACGCCTATGCCGGCGACATGTTCGCCGAAGTCCATCGTTTCGCCCGCATCGCCATGCAGATGGCCATGGGCGAGCGCTTCGACGTCATCCATGCTCATGACTGGATGACGTACCCCGCCGGTCTGGCTGTTGCAGCCGTCAGCGGAAAGCCGCTCGTGGTTCACGTCCATTCGACCGAATTCGACCGCAGCGGCGAGCACGTCAACCAGCGCATTTACGATATCGAGCGCCAGGGCATGCACGGCGCAAAGCGGATCATTTCGGTCAGCTACCTCACGCGCAATCTGATCCTCCGTCACTACGGCATAGACCCCGAGAAGATCGACGTCGTCTATAACGCCATCGACTTCAACGGCGATGAGCGGCCCCTGCCCCCCGAAATTGGCCGCGACGAGAAGATCGTCCTGTTTCTCGGCCGCATCACCATGCAGAAAGGCCCTGAGTATTTCCTCGCCGCCGCCAAGAAAGTCCTCGAATACGAACCCAATGTCCGCTTCATCATGGCTGGTAGCGGCGATCTGATCCGCAAGTCGATCGAAATGGCCGCCGAACTCGGCATCGGCCACAAGGTGTTGTTCACCGGCTTCCTCCGCGGGAACGACGTGGCGCGGGTGTTCAAGATGGCGGACCTCTATGTCATGCCCAGCGTGAGCGAGCCGTTCGGCATCGCTCCGCTCGAAGCGCTGGCCAACGACACGCCCGTGCTTATTTCCAAGCAATCCGGCGTCTCCGAAATCCTGACCCACGCCCTCAAGGTCGATTTCTGGGACATCGACGAAATGGCCAACAAGATCATCGCGGTGCTGCGCTATCCCCCGCTCCAGGCCACGCTGCGAGAACATGGCAACTTCGAGATTCGCCAGCTCACCTGGCGCGATTCGGCACAGGGCTGCGTCGATACCTATCAGCGCGTCTGCGGCCGCTGACCCACCACGGTTCGGAGCTTGCCTCAAAGACCGGCGTGGAACCGGCTAACAACCGGATAGACGGATTCTTGGGACTGGCACGTAGCCGATTCAGCGTTGTGCGGCGCACAATTCCGCGTAGAATGGCCTGACGTTATTCGCGTCGAAAGAGAGCCTCGACATGGCTTCGGTCTGCTTCTACTTTCAGGTCCATCAGCCGTTCCGGCTTCGCCGCTATTCCGTCTTCGACACGTCGCACGCCTATTTCGACGACGCCAAGAACGCTGAAATCTGCCGAAAGGTCGCCACCAAGTGCTACCTCCCGGCCAATCAGTGCATCTACGATCTCATCCGCCTGCATGAAGGCCGCTTTAAGGTGTCCTACTCGCTGACCGGCGTTGTGCTCGATCAATTTGCCGCATATTGCCCCGATGTGCTCGAGAGTTTCAAGCGACTCGCCGGCACGGGCTGCGTCGAATTCATCGCTGAAACCTATCACCACAGCCTGTCGTTTCTCTATTCGCGCGTTGAATTCGCCGAGCAGGTCAAGATGCAGCAGGAGCTGATGCACGATCTTTTCGGTTGCAAGAGCACCACCTTTCGCAACACCGAGCTGATCTACAACAACGAAGTCGCCCGCGCGGCACATGAGATGGGCTTCAAGGCTATCATCGCCGAGGGCGCCGATCATCTCCTCGGCTATCGCTCGCCGAATTTCGTTTATAGACCCCCCGGCGCTCCGATCAAGGTGCTGCTCAAGAACTTTCGCCTCTCCGATGACATCGCCTTTCGTTTCGGCAATCGCGGATGGGCCGAGTGGCCACTCAACGCGGAAAAGTTCGCCGGCTGGGTCAATCAGGTCAATGGCAACGGCTACACCGTCAATCTGTTCATGGACTACGAAACCTTCGGCGAGCATCAGTGGTCCGACACCGGCATCTTCGACTTTCTCTACCATCTCCCCGGCGAAGTTATGAAGCATCCCGACAACGACTTCAAAACCCCGGCCGAAGTCGCCGAAACCTACGAACCCGTCGGCATCTACGACGCCCACCATCTCATCAGTTGGGCCGACACCGAGCGCGACCTCTCCGCCTGGCTTGGCAATGCCATGCAATCGAACGCCCTGCAGGAGGCCTACAACCTCGAAAAAGCAGTCAAGGAAACGCAGGACGCCGACCTCCTGGCCGACTGGCGCAAGCTGCTCACGTCCGATCACTTCTACTACATGTGTACGAAGTACTTCGCCGACGGCGATGTCCACAAGTACTTCAACCCCTACGAATCGCCCTACGACAGCTATATCAACTTCATGAATGTGCTCGACAACGTGGCGTCCCGCGCCAAGGTGGTCCCGCGGCGCGCCACGCCAGCCGTATCGACGGTGCCGAGTCGATCAGAAAAATAGAGTTGCCACCTCATCGGTCCGATACCCATACAGTCGGCTTGAGGCTGAACATATTGCCCGGATATAATCTGATAAAACGTTTTATCATGTGTGCCCTATGAGCAGAAAAGGTAAACTCGCCATCATCGTCGGAGGCGGACCCGCACCCGGGATCAACGCCGTCATCGGCGCCGCAACCATCGAAGCCGTCAATCGCGGCATGACCGTCGTCGGAATCTACGACGGCTTCAAGTGGATCGCGTCTGACAAGTTCGTCGCTGAACGCCACGTGATCGATCTGCAGATCAAGGATGTCGGCCGCATTCACTTCAACGGCGGCTCCATGCTGCGCACCGCGCGCGAAACGCTGCTCGATGAATCTCGCCTGCAAAAGACAACCGTCGTCGCACCCAACACCGAAAAGGTGGAACACGTTCTGCGTCACTTCGCCGAGCTTGGAGTCACGCATCTTATGACCATCGGCGGCGACGACACCGCCCTCAGCGCACGCTTCGTCGCCGAAAAGACCAACGGCCGCATCCGCGTCGTCCATGTCCCCAAGACCATCGACAACGACCTGCCGCTGCCCGGCGACGTGCCGACGTTCGGGTTCAACACCGCGCGCGATCTCGGCTCAAAGCTCGTCGCGAATCTCATGGAAGACGCGAGAACCACCGGCCGATGGTACGCTGTCGTCGTCATGGGCCGACATGCGGGGTTTCTCGCGCTTGGCATCGGAAAGGCCACCGGCGCGACACTCACTCTCATCCCCGAGGCCTTTCCGGAAAACATCAGCTTTTGCCATCTGGCTGATGTCGTCGAAGGCTCCATCATCAAGCGTCGCGCCATGAACCGCCCCTACGGCGTCGTCATTCTCGCCGAAGGGCTCGCCTATCGTCTCGGAAATCGCGATGAGTTGGAGCAGCTCCTCGGCCGAAAAGTGCCGCTCGACGCCGCCGGACATCTCCGCCTCGCCGAAGTGCCGCTGGCGCGCATGATGTCCGAGGAGATCATCCGGCGATTCGCCGAGCGCGACGACGCCATTACCATCGTCCCGCAGACGTTGGGTTATGTCATGCGCTGCGCGCCGCCCGTTCCGTTCGACATGGAGTATTGCCGCGATCTGGGCAACGGCGCCGTGCAGCTTTTGCTTGATGACACCGTCGATCTGCGCGGCGGTGTGATGGTCACGCTCCAGGGCAGCAACATCCGGCCGATGGCCTTCAGCGAAATGATCGACGAAAAGACCAACCGCACGCGAATACGCGTCGTCGATGTCGCGTCCGATGCCTATCGCGTGGCACGCCGCTACATGATCTGCCTCGAACAAGAAGACTTTGCCGACCCGGTCACCGTTGCCCGCCTCGCCGGCGCGGCAAAGCTGACCGAAGAGCAATTCCTAACCCGATACAGGGGGGCGATCGACCCGCTCATTTACGATAAATGGCCGCCCAGCCCCGCGCAGGCCGATTCCGTCCCCGCCCGTGCATGAGCGGCGACTCGCCAAAATAACCCTCAACAGGTCGATACGGCCCGGCCCGGCCTAATTCCGTCTCGGAACCGGGCGAACCACGCCGCTTTCCAGCAGAAAATTCGCCAGCGCCTCGCCCGCGACGCGATGACCCGGCGCTGTCGGATGCACTTGATCGCCCATGAGTCGATTCCCGATACCGGGGTCATCTTCCCGTCCCGCGCGAAACACCGGCAGCAGATCGAGATGCGGAACGCCCTTCTCTGAGAAGAAACGAGACAGCCTTCGCTGAGGATCGTCGATCACTGCTTCCGTCGTGATCTGCCGCCAGATCGGAAACGTCACCACGACCAGCGGAATGTCTCGTTGGCGGCACTCGCGGATGACGGAATCGAGCAAATCGAACGTACGCTTCCATGCCGATTCCACGCGCGGAGACGACGGCGTTTCAAGCAGCTCCGTGAAGTAGAAATGCTCGTAGCGGTGCGCCGCCGCCTGTTCACCCTCGCCGTAGCGCAGCCGTTGGCGCCACGCCATACCAAAGCGCGCCCAGCCGCTCCAATGTGCCTGCCGACGGGCCTGCGCCAGCTCTGAATGGCGCCGCTCATTCGCCGCAGCCGACGCATCAAAC
>CAZRFP010000101.1:0-1376 GCA_964599535.1 uncultured Planctomycetaceae bacterium | reverse complement strand
CAGAAGCCGAGCACGACAAGACTCGGCTGCAGCGCGAAGCCGTCGCTCATCAAATAATCCAGCTCCTGATGCGTGTCATACCCGGTGACGCCCCCGTTCAACTCGATCCAATTCGCGCCCGGAAGTTTCGCGTTCAGTAGGCGCGTCGCGATCGCTCCGACCGTCTCCGACGCGCTGACGTAGTACCCGAAAATGACCGAATCACCGATGAACAGAATGCGATGATCCTGCGACTTCACGAGCACGCGCTGCGCATCTTCAGGCTCGACGCGCAGCCCGTATCGATCAAGCTGGACATCCTTGTCGCCGGCCGGGTTGCCATAGCCGGTTTCGTGGCTGAGCGGCACGTGCGCCCAGCCGCGGCGCGGATGAACCTCAAAGATCGTGCGACGAGGCAGCGGCGCTGGATAGACGATGCCGATCAGCAGATCGCTCGAAACAAGCAACGCGAACGGCGTCGCCACGATCAGTAGCCGTGAAAGACCGGCCGATCGAACGTTTCGTCGACGCAGAACATCCGCCGAGAAAATCAGAAAGACGGCCACCAATCCATGGCCGACCATCACGTTGTAGATGGGGTTGTATTGCGACGGCATCAGTCCGCCGAATTGCTCGGCGCACAAAAAGACCGCGAGCAATCCGAACGTCACAAGCGAAGCCCAGGCAGCAAGGCCGAACAGGATCAGCGCCGGCACGCCCGCGCGGGCGTGCTCGTCATGCCGCCGCGCCTGCATCGCCGCTTCCCATCGTCACCGATTCAGGCGCGACCGACTGCCACAGAATCTCCGCGATGTCCATTTGCTTCACGTCGCTTCGGTTTTTCGAACCCAAGCCGTCTATCAACATGCGCTGACAAAACGGGCAGTTCGACGCGATCATGTCCGGCTTCGTCTCCAGAAGTTGATCCGTCCGCCGCTCGTTCACGCGCTCCGTGCCGTGCTCTTCTTCCTTGAACATCTGCACTCCGCCCGCCCCGCAGCACATCCCCCGATCGCGCGTCGCCGATGGCTCCAGCACTGTCAGCCCGGGTATGGTACGAAGGGCCTCGCGCGGCGGTTCGTAAACGTCGTTGTAGCGGCCCATGTAGCACGAATCGTGATACGCCACCTTCGCGTTGATCGCCCGACGCGGCTTGAGACGCCCGTCCTTCAGAAGCTGATCGAGATACACGCTGTGATGCACGACATTCAGCTTCGCGCCAAAGTCAGGATATTCGTTCAACAGCGTGTTAAAACAATGCGGGCATGTCGTCACGATCGTTTTCGGCTGGTACCGGTTCAATGTCTCCACGTTCATCTGCGCGAGCATCTGAAACAGAAACTCATTCCCCGCGCGACGCGCGGGATCGCCCGTGCAGTTTTCTTCCTCAGCCAGAA
>CAZRFP010000100.1:0-16491 GCA_964599535.1 uncultured Planctomycetaceae bacterium | reverse complement strand
TGCGCTGGATGATCATCAGCGCCTCGGCCACCTGATTGCGCGGACCCTTCAGGATGATCCGATCGCCGTTCACGACGACCTTCATCTGATCCGCCGCCGGATTGAACTCGCCGGCCACGGCCTGACCTGCCGGCACGCCGGGAGCGCGCTGACCGGCCGTCGGCCCGCTGCCCAAAAGCGTCGTGAGTGTCGTCGCCACTTCGTCGGCCGGACGATGCTCGAGCGTCACGATGACCTGCTCGGGGGGGCCGAACTCCTCTTCGGCGACGCGCTCCATCTGTTCCACGAGCCGCTGAATCTGGTCCAGTTCCTTTGGCGGCGCGGTGACGAGCAGCGAGTTGGTAATCGGTTCGGCCACGATGCGCACGCTGGTGTCGCCGCGCTGCGAAATCTGCGGAACGCCCGGGCGCACTTGTGCCGGCTTGCCCGGCTGACCCGGTGTCGGAACGTTGGCACGGGGCGTCGTGATGGCCTGCGCGCCGGGAATGCCCTGCGCGAGAATCGGCGCGATCACGTCGGCCTTGCAGTGTTGCAGCTTGATGACCGTCAATTCCGACGTGGCGTTGATATCGAGCGTTTCGATGAGCGGCACGACCTGTTCGACGAAGTCGGCCCGCGCGAAGATCTGGATCGTGTTGTTGTACACGTCGGCCGTCACGATCTGCGGCGACGATGAACCCGGCGTCGGCGGGTACATCGTGTTGACCATCGCGGCCACGTCTTCGGGATTGGCCCGCTTCAATTCGATCGTGTGCAGCATCGGCTTGACCGCGCCGGCGCGGGCATCGAGTTTCTGCACGAGGTCTTCGATCCTCGGCCAGTCGGCATCGGAGCAATAGACCATCAGCGTCTTCGCGTCATCATCCGGTAGCATGAGCGGCGAACCGCCGCCGCCACCACCCGCCATTTGCATGGCGCGGGCGGCCTGCACCTGCGCTTGCGCCTGCTGCTTGGCTTGCTGTGCCTGCTGCGCCGGTTGTCCACGGACGACGGGCGGCGTGATGATGCGCGCGGCCGATCCGCCGCTCGACGTTCCCGCGAGCACCTGTGACACCGTCTGGGCGACGTCCGACGGGGCGGCGAATTCGAGCAGCATGATGTGCTCGCGCATCTCCTCGGGATCGGGTACGTCAATTTTCTCCAGCATGGCCTGTATCTCGCGCAGATCGGTCGGCGTGCACGAGACGATCAGCGATGTCGAAGACATCGGCATCACCTGCGGCGGCTGCTGTCCGACGCGGCCGGTCATCAGGCGCTGCAGCGTGATCTGCAACATCCCAAGTGCGGCGTCGGCCTTGGCGTGCTGAAGGTGCAGAATTTCCGTTATCCACTCCGACTGTACGTCATACTGCTGCACGAGCCGGCGCGCCTGGGCGCGGCCTTCCTCGCCGCCGACGATGATGACGGCGTTGGTCGCGTTGTCGGGCAGGATGTCGACCTCGAGCGACGCCTTCACTTCGTCGGGAATGAAGAGCTGCGACTTATTGATGTCGGCCTGCATCTTCTGGAAGAGCGGCTTGAGTGTCGTGACAATGGCATTCGCCGTCGAGTTCTGAAGCTTGAACAGTTCGTGCTCGCCGGGCTTCCACTCGCCGATGTCGATGCGATCCAGCGTCTGGCGGATCTCGTCGAGCAGATACTGCGGCGCGCGGACGATCAGCACGTTGTTCGCGATATCCGGAACGATCGTGACCTGCTTCGCCTCCATCATGCTCTGGTCAATCGTCGGCGCAGAGCCGGGGCGCGCCCGCGGCGCGGCCACCGCGCCGGCGCCGTAGAGCTGCATCACGATGCCCTGGGCCACCGCGGCCTTCATCGCCTTGAGTTTGTATTCCAGCTTCGGACGCTGATTCAGCTCGGTGATCGGTTCCGAGATCGACATCTTCTGGATGATTTCCCGCCAGAGCATGTGCTCCTTGGCAAGCCCCGCCAGCGTGATCGTGTTCTGCCCTGAGATTTCCGTGGCGTAGGTGTCGGAGAACATCGTGCGAAACTGCTCGATGACCTGAAAGGCGGACCAGCCCGGCGGCGTCGTGAACTTTGTGAGGCATATTTCGTACGGATCGAGATTCGCCGCCTCGAATTCCTCGAAGGTGTTGAACATCCGATCCGGCGAGATCTTCCGCAGCAGGTCCGGCACGCGGTCGACCGACAGATACTTCGCGTTGCGCTGGATGACATAGTTGTTCAGCGGATTCAACAGCAAGAGTTCGTTGAGCTTGTGATACGCGCCGACGAAGTCGTATTCGTCGTTGCTGAAGTAGGTCAGCGTGCCGGGGATCGGCGGATCGGGCCTGTTCACCAGCGGCAGGCCGCTCACGCGAGAGAAGTCGGCCAGCACGTCGTTCCACGGCATATCAACATATTGAAACCGGTAGGTGCGCGACTCCGGCTGCGGGTCTTCAATCTGGAAGACCAGCATCCGCGTCTGCGTGTTGGTGACGAGCGGACCGTCGTCCGAATCGCCGCCCGCCGGCGTCGTGCCCGGCTGATTCAAGTGCATTTCGGGCGGGGCGAATCGGCCGCCGCGCGGATCATTCGCCTGTGGAACCGTCGGGCGACCGCGGCCCGGCGCCGCACCGGCGTCAATCACATCCTGCGGCTGCTTCCGATCGGCCGCGCCGGAGCGCGACGCCGACGGATTCCGCGCCGGAACCGACGGGCGAACCTTGGGCGGCGGGGTCTTGACGCCCGGCGCAACCGGCGACGGCTCTTGCTTCCTGACGGGCTTCACATCCGGCGTGACATCGGGCTTTTTGTCGGCGGCGGACGGCTGCGTTGTCGCTTGTCCGCGCCTGGACGCGATTGCTGCGGCCCGGGCCTTTTCAAGTTCGTCCGCTTCATTGTCATTCTTCTCTTCCCCGGCCGGTTCGGACGCGGGCGGCTCCTGCTTGGCGTCGTCTTCCTTTGCGGGTTCCGGTGACTCGGGCTTTTCCTGCTCCGCGCCGTCAATCGTCGCCGCCGCGCCAAGCGCGGCGGGCGCGAATCGGTCCGCCGCCGCCGCGCCGAACAGCAGCGCAATCGCCACGGTAAAGGTCGCCCATCGAATTGAAGCGTTGTCGTTGATTACCATCGTCGCATCTCCCGATGCCTGTTGCGAATCACGCCGTATCCCCAGCGCCGCACCCAAGACCGCGCCCGTCGCGATTCGTCGTTTTCGAGCCTGCCATCGGCTTGCCCGCGATGAACTCCCTTTCGCACGCGCGGCAACTCCTATTGCCGTGCCCATCGATCAATCGCCTCCGCCAGCTCCGACTCATCTGTCGCCTCCAGCGGAACGCGCCGCCCAAAACTGCGGCCCAGCGGATACAGGTAATAATTTCCCGTCGCCGGCATCACCACGACGCCGCCCAGCGGATGAACCGCCAGCAACATGCCGCCATCGATCGCGCCTGGTTCCCCGGCGGAAATCACTTTTCGGCCTTCGATGCTCGTCACGATCAGTTCCTGCACGTCGCGATACGTCCAAAGCCCCGAAACGGTATAGCGCTCGTCCGGCGGGGCATCGACGATCGCATCCGGCGTCGCATCGACATAAACCGGTTCGGCCGGCTCCGGAGGAATCGTCAACGTCTGCTTCGACTCCGACGGCGTGTACGTACCGCCGGGCGCCGGTTTTTCGGATCGATAACGCGACGTCACTTGAATCTGGCTCGCCTCCCATTCGCCGAGGTCGACCGTCTTGTTGGCCTCGATCAACATCGTCGGCGGGCGCAACTGCTTGTTGTCCGGCGTTGTGATCACGATGTTCACCAGCACTTCTTCCGCGTGCGTATTCTCCACCGCCAGATTCACATACTGCGGCGGCGGTGCGGGCGTATGCGACGCGACGCGATACGACCAGGTGGCGGGCGACGTGAATTCATGCCGAATCGGTCCGAGCGTCGTGCCGTCGGCGTAGGCAATCGTCAGTTCCACGGCATCCCCCTTGCCTTCGATCTGCAACTGTTTCTTACCCTCGACCCCCCGCGTGAATTGCGTTTCTTCCTGTCCATCCCAGAAAAATGCGCCCTTCACGCCGACCATTTTTCGGTCCTGATTGTCGATCATCACCGCGTTGGGCGGCGGCGGCATGAACTCGCGCAGAATGTTGCGGCCTTCCAGCACAGCGAAGTACTCCGGCGGTGGAAAATCGCGGCGAAAGGCGCTGAGCGATTCGGCGGCGTCCGGCGACATGGGACGCGGCGCCTCGACAAAACTGACGCCCTTGATGGCCTCGGGCAGCACCGGCGCCTCGACGACGATGTCCAACTTCACATTGTTGCGGCCCTGCCGCGCGCCCAACGGCGATATCGAAAGGCTCGACACCTGACAGAGAAACGGCGCCTGATACACATCGCGCACAAACGCCATGATCTGGGCATAGTCGCCGGTCAGCGTGACGGCCGTCGCGCGCGATTTGATCAGCGTCTGATAGCCGATGCGTAGCGGCGCGGCGTTCTTGACGCTCGGACGATCGAACCCGTGCCGCGCGGCAATGCGCTTCAGTTCCAGATCGAGCATGTCCTTTGCGACCGTCTCATCAAAGGAAAACGTCCGCGCCGCATCTTCAAACCAGACGCGCTCAAGATTCTCTTTCTGATCGCGCAGCCGCTTCAGTTCGTTGTACTTTCGCGCAAACTCCTCGCGCTGCCTTTTCGCCTTGTCGATCTCGGAGACGTATAGCCAGTTGACGAGGAAATAAACCGCGTACAGGCCCGCAAAGACGCCGATGATGACCGCCAGTCGCTTCTCGCGGGGATTCATGGCCGCACCTCCGGCGATTCCGTCGAGGCGCTGTCGTTCTCGCCGGCCGGCGCACTGTCCGGCGCGGGTGCATCGTCGATGGCTTCCGCGTTGTCTTCCATGCCCTCGCTATCGCCGGCGTCGTCTTCCCAGTTGCGCGGCTCGCGCATCGGGAGCGTGGCTTGCAGGCCGGTGTCGAAGCGATACGTCTCATCGCCGCCGCGAACCGCGCGCGGCGTCTCAGGCCCCGGCTCGACTTTCGGCCAGCCCATCGCTCGGAACGACTCGCTGATCGCATTGATCGTGCCGGCCTCCGCGACGCGCAGCTTCAACGACAAAAACGCGTCGCGCAGATTCGTGCGGCCGACGTTCATCACCTTCAAGTCGATCCGATCCACGCTGGCCTGCAAATCCGAAGGAAATACTTGCGTGATTCGAACCAGCACTTCCGGCCAATATTGTTCCGACGATTTCCAGTCCTGCAGCGCTTCGACCTGCTTAATGAATTCCTTGTACGGTTTCTCGATCGACTGCAGCGCCGCGACCTGCTTTCGAATCTTCTCGGCGTCGGCCCGCGCCGGCAGCACGAAGTTCACGTGGCCCCAGATGCCGAATCCAACGACGAGCACGCCGATGCCCGCCGCGATCGGCGCCTTCCGCAAGCGCTTAAGCCGCTTGCTGACGGGCTTCTTCGGGCGCAGAAAGTCGAAATTCTCAATCGGCGCCTTTTCGTGGCCCATCGCCATGCCAAGCACGGCGCTGAAGCCGCGAAGCTCCTTTGCGCGCTGCGGCGACAGATCGAGCGCCCGATCCGGCGTGAACAGTTGCGCCTTCGCCGCGAATCGCGCCGACAGCGAATGCGCCAGCTCCATCTCCAGACCCGTCGAGCCGCACACCATGATCTGATCGACACTGGTGCGCGGCGAGGTCGCACGATGGGCCTCGTAGGAGCGAATCACATCGACCATCAGCTTGCCGACGGCCTCGCGCGTGACGTCATCCTCCTCGGCATCGAGCGGGGGAATCATCGAGATGCGGCTGTCGAGAACATTGTCGCGATCGCGTTGATTCAATCGCGGCAGCGGCACCAGCGCCGAACGGCTGAACGACAACGCGCCGCGCTCCAGAATGTTGATCTCAGTCAGGTACGGTCCGACCTCGACCACCAGAACCGTCGCCTCGCGCAGCTCCGGCACGCTCGCCAGAATCGCGCGGCGATTCGAGTACGGCCGCAGGCCGACGCGCTCCAATGTCAGCCCGGCTTCCTTCGCGACGTTGCGGTAAAATGCAAGTTCTTCGACGCGAATCGCGGCGACCAGCGCCGCGCATCCCGACTTCGGATCGTGCCCTCCCGGCACGGCAAAATCGATGGCCGCCTGCTCGGCGGAAAACGGAAGCTCCTTCAAGACCTGAAACAGAATCGCGGCCGGCATGTCGTCAACCGACAGCGGCGGCAGGTTCAGCGAATTCAGCACGACCTGGTCGCGCGGGATCGCCATCAGCGCGTGCCGGGCGTTCAGGCCCGACTGCCGCATGGCCTCGCGAATGAACGCGCCGAGCATCTCGGCGTTGTCGATCGCCAGATCGCCCGGCAGCGGCACCGACACCGCTTTCAGCAGTTCGACGCGGCCACCCTTGAGACGGACCATCGCCATGCGAAGGTCATTCTTGTCCCAGTCGACCGCCAGAAGTTTCTTACCGGTCAGCGCCATGATTCCTCATTACCCGTCTCAACAGCGGCGAATTCATCGCCGCTCGTCGCTCGACGTTTTCCCCACGTTCCGTTCCAGCTCGCCCGCGCTTCAGCGCGAACTGTCCTGCGGCGTTCGCAACTCTTCGCCGTGCGGACGATACGCCATGCCCAACGGATTCAGATTGCGGTAGTACAGCACCTGCGGCACCGGACCGCGCATCTGAATGATCACCATGTAGCGCTCCACGATGCCGACATCATCCGCATAACCCACCGGCTCGATCCGATACACCGACGAATTCGTCGTGATGCGGTCGAGAATGCGGCGAAACTTGTATTCACTGATGACGCCCTGCGTCACCAGCCACGCCGGCGTCGACTTCGTGACACTGTCCAGCGTCTGCCGCGTCGCGACGATCGCCTCGACATCTTCCGGCGTCAGTTCCTCCAGCATGGACAGCACCTCGCGCGGCGCGGTGCTGACGTTGATGCGCCCGCCCGACAGCGGGCTGGGATTCGTCGTCAATCGATCCAGAATCAGCGGCAAATCCTCCAATGTGCCCGGCGGCGTCTCGGCCGTCAGGTTCGCATACACAGGCCGCGTCGGCGGCGCAGGGTTCCCGCCTGGCTGCTGCGGCGGCTGTTGCCCGACCACCTCGCCAACGATTGGAATGTCGCCTGCGATATCGGACCGAAGATCATCGACAGATGCGCCTCCCAACATTTCGCGGTTTTCGCCGGACGGCTGGGAACTCGGATCGCCGCCCGTCGGCTGTGTTGTCGGATCGTTTTCGTCGTCGGGCTGCGATGTCGGCTCCTCTTCATCCGGCTCTGGCGCGGGAAGTAGATTCATAACACTGTTAAAGCGGACGCCCGCCGATCGAACCGCCATGACATAACTGATAATGTCGCCGTCGAACTCGGCCTCGAGCTTCTCGCGCAGCTTGTCGACGTCCTGCATGTTGAGAAAGATGCGCGGACGATTGTCGCCGGAGGTGTTCGTTTCCTGCGACCAGACCGTCAAAAACGGCGCGATGCCGCGATACAAAACGCCGTTCGCGTCATCGAGCGGAAACGAAGCGTCGCCGTCGTCTTCATTCGGATCGAGCAGACCGTTCTGGTTGTAGTCCTCGCCGAAGAGCACCCACGGCGTGAAGCCACGCACCATCAGCAACTCTTCCACCGACGAAAAAGGCGCACCTTTTGCGCGATAGGGCGGTTCGAGTGTCTGATAGAAGGCACTTTTTGCGCCATTGGCCCGCGGCGCGTCGCCCGGCTCGCGCCAGTCGAGCAGCGAATCAACCAGCACGTTGATATCCACAGGAAAGTCCGAACTGTCGGGTATCACCATCTCGAACAGTCGACGAAGCTGGCCCTCGGTCGCGCTGTTCAGGTCCATGCGCGACGATTCGTCGGTGAAGCCGTAGCGTACGCGCGTCGGATCGTCGAAGTTCGGCGCGAACAGGCTGAACCGAAACGCCTCGTCGGCCGTCGGATCGTGCACCTCGACATCCCGCGCCGCCTGCTCCGTGACAATGGCCTTTGTCTCTTCGCCTTCCGGCCCCTGCACGAGAAAGGCGCGGTAGAGTTCGGGATTGCTGTACCATGTGTCGAGATCGCCGCGCGTGTAGCGCAACGTGACAACGGCCTGCTGCACGCCGGAGTCGGCGGCCATGCGAATCTTGAACTGACGAATCTGCGTGGTGATCCCGTCGAGATGAGCACGGACCATGAGCGTATAGCCCGCCGCCAGCAGCGCCAGCAGCACAACCATGACCAGAACAACGATCAGCAACAGCCCGCGCCGCGAATGCGGTCGAATCGCCGCGCGACGATGCCGTGCGAATGACACTTCAACCAAACTCCTGCGGCCGTTGGTCATCGCCCGCCGCCTCCTCCGCCGCCGCCCGAGGCGCGCGACCGCGTGATCTTCTGCGCCCGCATCAGCCGCGAACCGAAAAACGTATCCGCCTGCGGCAGACGCACCATGACCGTATATGTGTCCGGCGAATACGGCTCAGGCTCAGACGGCAATAGGTCTGACTCGCTCAGGCCCTCCTCGTCCTCTTCGACCTCCGGCGGCGGCACTTCCGCGTAGCCCACGGTGATCTCCACCGCCTGCGGCAGCGAATTGCCCATCTGGCCTTCCGGCTCCAGGCCGATGTCCCAGCGGTCAGTCCAATCGACGCCGTCGTAATAGCGGAAACGAATGTACTTCAGTTCGGGCGATACCAGATCGAGACTCACGCTCTTCTCGTCCTTCTCGAAGAGCGCCGTCTGATAGTGCGTCTTCACCTCGCGCCGCACCAGGCCGATCGGCGCCATGCCCGTCGTGCCGTCGGCGTATTCGTAGTTTTCGTTTTCCTTGTCGTAACCGAGATAGTATTGAACGAGTCGCACGTCGCACTCGGCCGGCGGCGGCTTGTCGTCGATCGCCAGCTTGCGAAAGAGCTTTCGATCCGGCAGTGCGACGGTCTGAATCGTGATGATCCGTTCGCGTCCGGTGATCCCCGGCCCCAGCGTCGGCACAAAGCCGTTGGCCGCCCGAATCTCATCCGCGATCTGATGGGCGATCATCCGCGCCAGATAGCCGCCCGACACCGCCTCGCGCGCCGATTCGCGCGTCCGCAGCACCTGGTCATAGAACGAAAACATCAGCAGCGAGACCAGCGTGATCAGGCCCAGCGCGAGCAGCAATTCCAGCAGCGTCAGGCCGCGGCGCACGCCGACCCGCCGCCCGCGACAGAACGCCGAGGCGAAGCCGACCGCATTGTGCCGTTCCCGTGTCACCGTCCCCCGCCCCCTCGCGCACCCGTGCCGCGCCCGCCGCCCGGATTTTGTTGACCGCCGCCCTGGCGTCCTCCGCCCGGTTGGCCGCCACCTTGTTGACCACCGCCCTGTTGAGCACCGCCTTGCCCGCCACCGCCCATTCCACCCGGCAGGCCCATGCCGCCGCGCTGTCCGGCGATCTGCTGAAGCGCAGATGTGTCGCCCGATTGAAGCGCCGCGATAATCTGATCCAACTGGCCGCCCGCGAAGTTCTGGCCGAACGCAGCGATCAGCGTCGGCAGCATCTCGATCAGCGTGTCCATGTCCAGCGACGCCAGCATGCGCGGATCAAAGTTTCGCGGATCGATCAACTGAGCGCCGCCTGGTATCTGATCCGTGATCTGCGTCACCTGTTCTTCATCAAGACCGAAGTCGTTCTCCAGATCGATCCCGCGCGGCAGCGCTCGAAAGATGCGCGTGCCCATCACATACTCGCGCATTTCAGGCTCGCCGTCCGGATCGCCAATGAATATCTCAACATCGATCTCCAGCAGGCCTTCCACGCGCTGCGACGGATTGGCCGTCACTTTCCATGACATGCCCGCAAGCGTTTCCTCGTCGCGAAAGTAGCCCGACTGCTCGCGCTGTTCGACATCGAGCAGCCCCGAGTTCGTGTCGATCTCGGCGATGAGCCGCTCGCTCATGATCATGCCGCGCATCAGTTTCTCGGCACGAACGACGTTTTCCTGTCCGTTGTGAAACACGACGCCGACCACCGCGATCGCCACGAGCAGCACGCCCAGCGACACGACCACCTCGAGCAGCACCAGCCCGCGATGCAAATCCCGCGCGCGGATCGGCCGCGCTTCAGGATCGCTGCTTGCGCGGCGAACGGCGGCGACTCCGACCTGGTTAAACGTGCTTGCGGACAACATGCATGCGCTCCCTCTTCCGGACGCCGCGGCGCGGCGTTGCGAGAGTCGATTCTTTGTACGCATTACAGCGGCAATCGTCGCAGAATGGACGATCTTTTTCGAGAGGATTCGAGACGGGCGAATGCTGATCTAACTATCTGGAAACGATGGAGATAAGACAGCCCAACCAGAGCGGGCCGCTCCCCGGGTCCGCGCGACGCCCTCATGACGGCGAGCTATCTGCCGTTCTTGTTGTCGTTGTCATTGTCGTCGGCCTGATCGTCCGGCTTTTCTTCCGGCGAGCGGCCGTCGTCCTTCTTCTCATCTTTTTTGTCATCCAGCGCGTTGGAGATGTTCTCGCGCTCTTCACGGCTCAGGCCTGAGCCTTCCATATCGTCGGTCAGATTCCTCGGCCCCGATGGCGCAAGCCCGGTCCCGCCTTTGCCTCCGCCGACATCGCCATCCTTGCTCGGACCGCCTCGGCCATCCCCGCCTTCGCCACGAGGGCCGCGACCATCACCGCGTCCATCGCCCCCGCGACCGTCGCCACCCGGACCGCGGCCTTCGCCCGGTCGCCCACCACCTTCGCCGCGATTCGGACGATTGCCCCCATTGCCCATGCCCGGCCGATCACCGCCTCGGCCTTCGCCGCCACGCCCGCCGGCCGGAAGCTGGCCCAGATCGCCCGGTCCGAAGCCGGCGCCCCCGCCGCCCATTGCCGGCGGCATGGGTGGATTTCCGCCGCCGCCGACCCCGCCAAAACCCCCGCTTGGCATACCGCTTCCACCACCGCCACCTCCACCGGATGAACCCGGGTCGTTAAGCCCGAAGGCCAATGCGGACGTGTCATTCAGGTCCGGCAGCTCGAGATTCTCGCGGCGGACATAGAACGTCTCGTCGGCCAACTGATCTTCCGTCACCTGCTCGCGCACGTACGCCAGGCCGGTGCGGCCGTCGAGAATCACCCAGAGCTGGTTATCTTCTTCCGTCAATTCCTGATCCAGCGGAATCTCGGCGAGCTTGATCGTCGCCCAGTCCGTCGAGCCGTTCGGCTCGTAAATGATCAGAGGCCGATTCTCATCGAGTTCGATGTCCTCGTTGGCCATCGTGACGGCGGTCCCGTAGGTGTCGAGACCGGTCGTGCTGTCCATTCCGCTGCGCTTTTCGAGCTTCGCCTCCTCTTCGGCGTCCTCCTCCGCCTTATCCGTGCTTTCGTCGAAGGAAACCGGCTTCAGATAGACCGGCCGGCCCGACTCGATCATGACGACCTGCACATCGCCTAGCAACAACGGCTCGCGCGCCCAGGCGGCGCTGATCGCTTCCCATTCACCGGGAAAGCGAACCGGATCAAGCTCGATCTCGATGTAGGGAACCTGCTCGTTCGGAGCGAAGCGGATTCGCACGCGGCGATTTTCCATCATCGCATGGGAACGGGCCATGAACAGCGTATCGCGAAGACGCGCCGCGGACTCCGGCAGCGCCGACGCCGCGATCTGATTCTGCATGATCGGCCACGCCAGCGCCAGAATCAGCACGAGCAGGCCGAGCGATACAACGATTTCCAATAGAGTGAAGGCACGTCGCGACCGAGCACCGCGGCATGCGCCTGCGCGCACGACATTCGGCGCGCGGCGAACGGCGCTCCGTAGTGGAATGTGGCGCTGTGCTTTCGTCATGGCCAATCCGCGCTAAACCCGGCTCATTTAAGGTGCGGTACATGCGTCTCGCCGGTGCCTGCACCGCCGAGACGACCGCGCCACAGCCCATCGGGCCAGGCTCCTACTCGCGTTCCCAGTTGGTCACGTCGTCTTCAGTGCCTTCGATGCCGTCAGGCCCGAGGCTCCACAGATCGAAGCCGTCGCGATTCTTCTCGCCGGGCGCGCGGAACTGATAATCGCGGCCCCACGGATCCTTCAAGCCACCCGGGTCCTCGATGCCCTGCTTCCACTTCTTCGCGATCTTTTCATCACTTGGGCGCTCATAGAGGTACTTCAGCTCCGATGGCCACTCGCCACAGTTGAACTTGAACAGGCGGATGCCGTTGGCCAGCGGACCGTTCGACCCGACTGCCGTCCGGGCCAGGTCGATCTTGGCCTCTTCGGCCTGACCGACCAGCGACGGCACGACAAATGCCGCCAGAAGCGCCAACAGACCGACAACGAGCAGGATTTCGAGCAGCGTAAATCCCTTTCGGACCCGGCGTCCGCGCGGTTGATGGGGGGTTGCGTACATTTTCATCATCTCCTTCGAATTCTCAACAGTCCCGGCGATGCAAGGCGCGATTCGCGCATGGCCGACGGGTCATTCTAGCACGTCTTCCGCGACGACACTTTCATATACACGCCCAGACGGGAATTGTGGCGGCAAATTTCCACTTTTGCCACCCGAGATTCCAGATTCCTTATCGCCCCCGCCACAGAGGCAATTGCCCGGGCCGGACGGCAGCCATGATCCTGTATTCCCTGCTCATCTTCCTCCCGCGCTCATCGTCAGGATCGGCAGCAACAGCGCCACCGCGATCACCGCCACCACGCCGGCCATTCCGACGAGAAGGAGCGGCTCCAGCAGTCGCACGGCCAAGTCGATCTTGCGGGCCGTACGCGTCTCGTAAGAGTCGGCGATCGTCACCAGCACGTTTTCAAGATTGTTGCTCTCTTCGCCGACCGCGATCATGTCCACAATATCAAGTGGGAAAAGCCCGCTGCGCCCCAGCGGACCCGACAGCGCCGCGCCCTTGCGCACCTGCTCAGTCGACTCTTCGATCACATCGACGAGCATCTTGTTGCCCGCCGAATCGCGTGCGATCTTCAGCGACTGCAAGATCGGAACGCCGTTGTTGAGCAACGTGCCCAGAATTCGGCAGAACCTGCAGATCGCCACGAGGCGGAGAATCTCGCCCAGAACCGGTATCTTCATCTGCAATCGATCAAATGTCTCGCGGCCGGCATCGCTCTTCAGTGCAGCCACCAAGCCGATCACAACCGCGACGAACACGCCGAGCACGATCAGCCCGTGCTCCTGCAGAAAATCGCATGCCGCAAAGACCCACTGCGTGAGCAGCGGCAGATTTCCGCGAAGAAAGCTCCGCACCTTCGGCACGACGACCACCAGCAGGAACACCACGATGCCCGCGCCGACGGTCATCAGGATCGCGGGGTAGATCATCGAGCCGATGACCTTGTTGCGCAGCTCGTTCTGCCGCTCGGTGAACGTCGCGATGCGCGACAGCACCTCTTCCAGAAAGCCGCCCTTCTCACCGGCGCGGATCATCGCCACATGCAGCGGACTGAAGGCGTTAGGATGCTTGTCCATCGCGTCGGCCAGCGTCTGGCCGCTGGACAGCTCTTCGCGCACTTCGCGCAGCACTTCCTTTAAGACCTGGTTCGATGTCTGCTTGCACAGAACGTCCAGCGAACGCAGCGCGGGCACGCCGGCCCGCAAGAGATCGGAAAACTGGGCATAGAATACCGCTACGTTCGTCGCACTGACCGACTTCTTTCGCCGAGTGATGCCGCCGCCGGCAATCCCGCCCTCCTGAATCTCCAGCGGAAAGAGCGCCTGCTCATCGAGCGATCGAAGCACCTGTTGCTGCGTATCCGCCGCGAGAACGCCCTTGACGGTGCGCCCCTCGACATCTCGCGCGACATATGAAAAGCTAGGCATGCCTCTACCTCAATCTCGAGCTCAATCCAATCTTCAACCCCGCGCCGACGAACGTAAAGGATTACAGAGAAATGCCTTAGGCGTGCGCTCTCGGATCACTGCCGCTCGGCGGCAGGGCCATCTCGATCTAACAACCCCCAAGCCTCAACGCCCAGGTCTCAAGCCTCACGTCTCAGTCCCCACGCCTCCCCATATTATCGGATACTCATCCATCCAGCGAGATTCGCGTCTCTGCTTCTACACACCTGCCGCGCGTTGGATTGCGTTGGGCGGCTTAAAGGCCGGCTATCGGGCGTCAAATGGACCGTAAAAATGGAAAACGCCGGGAGCAGTAAGGGGAGGCACCCGGCGCTTTCCGGAGGGGGAATAGGTGATGTAGGTTTGTGCCTTATAACCCAGCCGATTCCCGCTCACCAATGGGGTTTTCTCCCGTTTTTTCGATTTTCCTTCCCCCTTGTGTCACGGACTGGTCACCCGATTGGGTGATCCCGCACACTGCCATGTGGCCAATCGCAAGCAACACAGAACGGCCCCTCCCGGCCCGTATTCGACTCTTGGGAATCGTTTCCGGTATCATGTGCCGTCAAATCGGTCCCTGTTCGAACTCACAAGGAGCCTGTCATGACACGTCACGTCGTACTTCTGAAGTTCACCGAAAAGGGCATCACGCACATCAATGAATCGCCCGATCGCGCGGCCGCCTTTCGACGCAGCGTCGAAAACGCGGGCGGCAAAGTCGAGGCCCAGTTCTGGACCGTCGGTCCGCATGACGGCGTCGTAATCTTCACCGCGCCCGACGAGGCGACGGCCGCCGCGTTAACACTCAGCCTGGGCAAGGCCGATAGCGTCTCGACCTGCACCATGCGCGCATGGGACGCCGCCGAGTTTAAGTCGGTGCTGGCGAAGGCGAACTAACTGGCCCGCCGCGTCGCTTTATCGATCGCGCGAAGATGCACGCGCATGGCATGCCGGATGGTGTATTCGTCGGATCTCATCCCGTGCGCGCGAGATAAGGTCATTAGGCGCTACGCGGACCGCTGCGTTGAGCCGTCGCGAAATCAAACGCCGCGCATGGGTTCCGAGACAGTCGCCGCAAGCCTGAATCCCCCCGCCTTGGCCTTCCGCCCCGGAAATTTCGCTTTCCCGCTTCCTGCGTGTTATGATATATTCATGATCGAAGCCTCCTCGCACGAAACGAGTTCGCGATCACACACACCGTTGGCGACGCATCCCGAATCGGGCCGCCCTTGAACGGCTGTTTCGGGGTGCCCACAGTCGAATCGATCGAATCACGGACGCCCGGAAAAAAACACGACCCCGCCGCAATCAAAAAGGGAGAATATCTCATGGCCACGCGAACACGCGCACGGAACTTCACCACCACCGCCCTCTGCGGCGCGGCTGCCTTTTTCGCCCTGAGCGGCCAGGGCTGCCCGAATTTTCAGTTTTTCAATGGCGCCGGAAAGCCGAAGATAGAGCCGATCGAAAACCTCTCAGTCGATTGTGCCGGAGAGGACAATCAGGCCGCAATCGAAGCGTGGCTCGACAGCGCGACATTCACCGAGGGCTGCGGCGGCGGAACGATCACTCACGACTTCGACGGCACCATGCCCGATTGCGGCGCGGATGGCGCCATTGTCGTGACATGGACGGCCACCGATGACTGCGGCGAGTCGTCCACCATCACTGCGACGCTCACCGTCGTCGACAACAACGAGCCGGAACTGAACGTTCCCGAACCCATCAGCGTGACCTGCGGCGAGCCGGACACGGCCGAGACGCTGCTGGCATGGCTGGACGAAGCGACGGCCGAAGACGATTGCGGCGATGTCGTGATCACCACGGAGCGATCGCTCGAACCGGGCGAATGCACGGCGACCATCTCCTGGACCGCGACGGACGAATGCGGGAATGCCACCAGCCTGTCATCGACTTACACGACCGAGGGCGACACGGAGGCCCCCGAGATGACCTTGCTGGGCGATGAAGAAATGACAATCGAGTGCGGCTCGGATTGGCAGGACCCCGGCGTGGACATCAGCGACGACTGCGACGCGCTGATCCAGCCGACGATCGCCGGCGAAGTCGATCCGAACACGCCCGGCGTATATGCGCTGACCTATGCCGCGATCGACGCCTGCGGCAACGAAGGCCCCGTGCTGACGCGCACCGTAACCGTCGTCGATACCGCGCCGCCGGTCGTCACGCTCAAGCCGACAATCGAACTCTGGCCGCCGAATCATCGCATGGAAACGCTGACGCTCGCCGATCTCGCGACGGTCGAGGACGACTGCGAAGGCGAACTGGACCTGAGCGACGCCGGGGCGATCATCGACATCTACAGCGACGAGCCGGACAACAGCACCGGCGACGGCAACACGACGAACGACATCGTCATCGTCGACAACCATACTTTCCATGTTCGCGCCGAACGAAAAGGCAACGGCAACGGCCGCGTCTATGGCGTCCGCTTCGAGGTGACGGATTCATCGGGCAACACCGTCGAGACGACGGCGTTTGTCCACGTGCCGCACGACCAGTCAGGCCGCGAGGCCATCGACAACGGTCCCGCCGCCGGCCACACCGTGACGAGATAGCGAATTCGCTTCGCGCGACAGGAAAGTGTCTTGCAGATCTCAGCGTGGCCGACGCATGCGGTGGCCGCGCTTAATCCGAGGCGCGACCGCAAGAATGGGCGAAGGCCCAAACCGTGCGAGGCCCGCGCGA
>CAZRFP010000099.1:0-16498 GCA_964599535.1 uncultured Planctomycetaceae bacterium | reverse complement strand
GAGCGTCCAGGACACGCCCGCGGCCGATGCGACATCGAGCAGCTCGATGGCCTGTTCAATCTCCGGCACGGCATGGCGCACATCGACTCGATACCGGTCAACCGAAAAGGAATTGCGGAAATAATCATCTCCAAAGTCGGTCGACGACGTCGCCCAATGGAGCCATTCGCGCGTGCGCGATCGGAATTCCCGTTTGTATCGCGATTGAAGCCTGGGCGAAAGCTGGTAGCCGGGTATCCACGCGACGCCCATGCCGTCCGGTTCGAGTGATGCGAAGTAAGTGCATGGCGTCGCGCGCTTCGCGCTTCGCGGCGGCCGCAGCGCCGGGCGCTCGATGATGAGCTTGTTTCGTATCGCCGGATGCATGAGATGATCGAGATGCAATGCCGGTGAGACGGGCGCGGCCCCGGAAATCTGTTTGTCAATCTCGACGTAATGCAGGAAACCCGACTTCGACACTTTCGACCAGTTGATCGACGGAAGTTCGGCGGAACTGAGCATGTTCTTCGGCCGCCGTCCGTGCGGATCAGCCGGAAGACCACGATACCACATCGGCCGGAGCCGCTTCGCGAGATGATCTGACAGGACGACGAGCGGGGATCGCTCGAAGGCGGAGTCTTCAACGGCGCGCTGGACATGCCGCACATAGTATGTGCGGTACAATTGCCAGGATAGCGCGTTCGGTCCGCGCAGATACGTCAAAGGCGACAGCGCGATGCCCGCGATCAGCACGATACGCGCCACGCGCCCGGGCGTCGGCCGCCTGAGGCGCGTCGCGGCCTGCTCGATCAGCCACGCCATCGACACCGAGAATGCGGCGATGATGAAGGGAAACGCGGGAATGTAATAGCGAGCCTGCAGGCGCGGCGGATAATAGTGTTTGAAGCTGTATGTGCCCCATGTTGAAAAGGCATAAATCCAAAGTCCGAACAGAACGACGACAAAGGCGCGACGGCCGACAAACGGATAAAGCAATAGCCCGCCGAGAAAGGAGACCTTCAAAAGATCAGGGAAGTATTCATGCCGAAGCCGCTCCATTGAGGCTTTGAAGCGACTGAGCGGGTTGTATCCGCCGTCGCGATGAAAGTTCGGAATGGCCTGCAGGTCTTCCTTCTTCTCCGTCCAGCCGAGGCGAAAAAACTCGGGATTGCCGGTGAGATGCACGAGCATCCGATGCTCAAAGGCGAACACGGCCGCGAAGCCGATCGGGAAGCACACGCCCGTGAGAACCGCTTTCACCCACCACGCGCGTTGCCGTAGCTGTGGCACCGGCGTCTCGCCGGCGTGAGCATTGACGCTGCGCGGCGGTAAGGCCCCTCCTGTAGAGTCTCGGTCCGCAGTCGCCAGACCTCTTGGCGACTTGTACACGCCGCCGGATCGGCGCAGCCTCCATTCCGCGCCGAGCCACGCCACCAGATAAAACGGCAGCGCAACCAGCCCGTTTTCCTTCGCCATGTACGCCAGTCCCACGGCCATGCCGCACAGGATCATGAACACCATCGGCAGTATGACCCGTCCGCGCTCGCGCAGCTCGTAGGCCTTCATGAATGCCAGCACCGACAGCACAAAGCCGATAGCGATGAGCAGGTCCGGATAGATGCTCGAACTGAAGACGACATAGAGCGGGAACACCGCGGAGGTGTACGCGGCAATGAGTCCGGCCGTCACTCCGTAAACCTTTTTCGCCAGTACATACGTCAGCAGAATGAGAATGACATGCGCGAGAACATAAGATGCCGACATGAATTGGACGTTAAACCGCGACAATGCCCCGAACGCCGTGTTCCAACCGAGCACCGTCAAGCGCGTTGCGCCGAGCAGGGGATACTCCGGCAGCGTGCCGGTCTCGGCCACGCGGGCGGCGGCTTCGAAATAGCTCTGATCATCGCTGGCGTAATAGCCCGTGAAAAAGAACAGGTCGAGCGCGACGGCCACAAGACAAATCGGCAGGAGCAATTTGGTCATGTCGTTCTTCAGCTTCCCCCTTTGTGGTTCGTGACGGCCGCTTCGGGCCGCCCTTGACCGCCCAGCGCGAATGCGGCCGTCGAGCGGCATCAGGGATCAACGCGCCGCCGCGTGTGGGTTATGCTATGCTCCCAGCCGCATTCGTAAAGCGCAACATGAACGCCGTTCCGCAACAGGACGATTCCGATGCACCGGCCGTCAAACCGCCGCCGCGCTCGCGTCTGCGCCGATCGCTTGCCACCGGGCTGCCGCTGGCGCTGCTTGGTTTCATTCTCTGGTATACTGATTGGGCCGACATGCTCGATCATGCAAGGCGGGCCGACCCCACCTTGCTGTGCGGCGCGTTTCTGCTTTATCAACTCGTCGTTCTCATCCAGGGCTGGCGGTGGCAGATCGTCGCCGCCAGCGACGGCGAGCACTGGCCCGTCGGACGCATGCAGTTCGTAAACTATGTCTCCATGTTTTTCGACAGCTTCACGCCGGGGAAGCTGGGCAGCGACGCCTATCGCCTCGCGGCCATGCGGCGGCCGGGGAAGGTACATCATCTGGTCATGTCATTGCTGGCGCTGCGGCTTCATGGAATGGCCGCGAACTTCGTCGTGGCCGGCGTCGTGGGCACGATCGTGCTCACGATCAAGCACGGTTGGTTGAAGGCGGCGGTTCCGGGCGCGGCCATCGCGCTGGCGCTGTTGCTGGCGATTCGGCCGGCATATAACGCCGCGCGGCGCGGAACGCTGCACGTCAAGCGAACGCGCTCGGGCTTCGCGCAGGCCCTGGCGCTTCAGTTGCAGAAGGCCCACGACGCGATCAAGTCCATGTTCGCTGATCGGCGCACACGCCGCGCGTCAAACGTGCTCGTGTTGGCGTACACGCTCGCGTTCGTCGCGGTGTATTGGCTGGTCGGTCGTGCCTTTGGAATGACGCTGCCCTTCGCGAACTACCTGGCCGTCGTGCCGCTGCTGGTGTTGGCGTCGGTCATTCCGATATCCATACAGGGGCGCGGCCTGACTGAGGCTCTGGCGATCGGACTGTGGCAGGGCGCGCGGGCATCGCAGGAGCAGATTCTGCTGACATGTCTGACGGTCTTCGCCGTGATGATCGTGCAGGGGTTGATCGGCGGAGCGATCTGGGTGGCGACGCGACATCGTACTGCTAATTTGCATTCGAACGCGCCGGACGCCAGCGGCGCACCTCGACCGGCGGCTGAGTCCCGTTGGGAAATGTCGCCAGCAACCGCCCTTCCGGAAACTTTTCCGCCAGCTCGATCACAAGTCCTTCCGCATTCGGCGGCAGATCCTCAAACGCCGCCTGAAACCGGGCCGTAAGCTCCGGCGTTTGCTCCGGTCGACGCGGCGGGAAGTAAAACTTCCCGATACGATTGAATTGGTGGAAGCCGAGCATGTCCGGACCGGAAAGCCTGGGCAGCCCGCTCAATTCCGCCGGTTTGATCGGCGCGTAAAGCAATGCGTATATGTACGGCTGATTAAACTCGCGCGTGACGAGCACGAAGTCCGCGTCGTCGAGATGTTCGCCGACGAATCTCATCGCCCGGATCAGTCCGGTCTGATAGCCGTTCTCCAGCACCCATCCCGAATCACGAACGTATCTGTCTATCGCATAGACCATGTTGAGCGCCATCAGCCCGACGCCCATGAGCGCCGCGACGCGATGCCGCGCCTGCGGCAGCCGATCGATCAGCCATCGCCATCCGACAGCCGCGAAAATAGGATAAAGCAGCATCCCGCCGATCGTTCGATAGGAATGCGGATTCCAGTCGGCGCAGATCGCCGCCGGCAGTGGATAGATGAGCAGCCATGCAATGAGGAGCCGCGGCCAACGACGCTCACGCGCCGCGCCGATCATCAACACGAGGCCGATGATCCAAAGTGGAGCCGTCACGACCAGATGAAGGCCCACGCCCTCCAGCGTCACGCCCGACAATTCGTCAAACCGGATGAACTGGTGCGTCGGCGAGAGGTTCAGCCACATATTCTCAATAAACCGCGCGAAGGGATGAGGCATGTTTTCCGGCGGCTGCGCCCAGATTGCGACGCGCGACCGCGCCGCGATGCGCTCCGGATGCGACGCCGCCGTGATCCAGAGCGGTGCCGTGCCGACGACCAGACCGATGATCGCCGCAATGATGTTTCGCCGATTCGCGCCGCGCGCGTCGGCCGCTTCGCCGGATTGCATTCCGCGCAGCCGGAATGGCGGAAAAATGAAGAACACGGCCAACAGAAAAAGTGGCGTGAACAGTCGAGTGGCCGGATAGACCCATGTGTGCAGTCCGAACATCACGCCGCTCAGAAAGGCCCAGATCGCCGCCTTCGCGCTTGGGTTCGGGCCGATTGACGGCGCGGCGCTCACCTCGCGCAGCAGTCCGGCGCGAACGGCGGCGAAAAGCGCCAGTGCCAGCAGAAACGGTGCGAAGGCGCTTTCATGTCCCGTGCGACACATGGCAACGTGCCACGGGTCCATCGCGAAAATCAGCGCGGCCGCCATGCCGCAACGGTCATTCCACACGCGCCGCACCAGCGCGAAGAGCAGTAATACCGTCGCAACGCCCAGCAGCGCCGCCGGCAACCGGACGGCCGTCGCGGTTGGACCGAGCAGCGCGACAAAGGGAACTGTAAGATAGGTCGTTAGTGCCGCGGTGTAGTCACCTTCGCCGAAACTTTCCAGCATCAGCGGCCAGCGAGCGCCATGGCGATCGGCGCCGGTTTCCAACAGGCACCATGCGTCATAGAGCCTTGATGCTTCATCCTGATACAGCGGCGGAGGAACGTCTTCCAGCAGCGGCAGGCGCAACGCCCCCGCGGCAAGCAATACAGCCAACAACGACAGCCGCGTCTTCATGCCGCGCACCCGCTGTTCGATCGCGCCGCCGTCAATCGGCCTGATAGCGACGCGGCATCGCGTTGATCGTCTGAATCACGTGGTTGAACGCCTCGCCCAGCCCGACGATCGAGAGATACCACTTGATGCCCTCGTAGCGCGGCCGGTTCTCGCTTTCGATGAACGCCAGGGCCTCGTCGCGCGAGATCATGCCGCGGCGCACCTGCTCGCTGCGAAAGGTGTCATTCTCTGAAAAGCCGCACACGCGATGATAAATGTAGTTGTAGAAGCTGGCGGTGCCGTCGCCGATGCGCCACGTCTGCTTCGTGTCCGACGCCAGTTCCCAGCCGTACTCGCCGCGCAGGACCGAGAGAATCTCCCGCTCGTCCCACGGCAGATACGAATAGAGATAGATGTAGTCATGCGGCAGAAAATAGTACGAGTAAAACGCGAAGATCGTGTCGAGCAGCGAACTGTTGATGTATGACGGATTCATCGCGAACTGCCGCGCGTAGTACGTCGCCAGCCGCATCTTGTTGCCGAGGCCGACCGTTCGCGCGTCGATGTTGCACAGGCCCCACTTGAACTTCGTATCTTCCAGGCCGCTGCCGGAACACCAGATCACCAGATCGATCCCCGTCTGGCGGCGCATCAGATCGCAGTAGTAGTAGAACTGCTTGTCGCCGGCCATGAAGAGCGGAATCACGCCCATGTCAGGCCGCTTGAGCCATGCGAGAATGTTCTTTCGGATGTTTGCGCGCTTTCGGTTGATGTCGGCCGAGACGAGGATGTGTTCGACGCCGAGCTTGCCGCAGATGCGCGAGATGTTTCGCCGCGCCAGATCGGTCACCATCCCCCAGTCGTATGTATACGCGATCGGGTTCATGCCCAACTCGCGCTTCATGTAGTGTAGACCATAAATGCTGTCGCGCCCGCCGCTGACGGCCACAAGACAGTCCGGCCGGCCGTCGGTGGAACGGTGCGGCTCGATGGCGGCGGCCAGCGCGTCACGGCCCTTGGGAATGACGCGGCGCGGCGCACGACAGTGATTGCAAACGCCTTCGGCGTCGAACCGGATGAACGGGTAGGTCTCCGGCAAAACGCATCGCGTGCAGCGCTTGAGCGCCTGCACGGCGCTGAGATGCTCATTCAGCAGGCTCGGATCGTCGCGACACGTCGATGCAACCGGGCTGTAGGCCCGCACGCGCCGTCCGACGAACTCGTCGTCGTATTTACCTGACAAGTCGATGATCTCACGCGCCGCGTTCATAGCGACCGGCACATCGGCGTCCTCGCCCTCGGTGAGCATGAAGTGACGCACTCCGAGAGAATCGAGACTGAGCCAGACGGCGCGGCCGGGTTCGATGCGCTCGATCTCGCCGTTGCCGAACAAAACGCGATGCCTTCGCCGCGAAGCGAGCGACTTGAGAATAAATGCTTCGGAGGCAAAAACGACGGACTTTGACGAGGCCGATCGATGCCAATACAACGAGCCGTTGTTTGTCGCGAGCAGCAACTCGCCGCGGTCTCCGTAGAGAATCGCGACGGAAGCGTAGCCCTCAATCTCCTGAAACGCGCGCCGGACGGCGCGTGTCGGCGAGCAGCCCTGCAACTCGTGCATGCGGATCAGCCGGAGCAGAACTTCCGTGTCGATCTCGTAGGCGCGCTCAAGCTTCGGGTATCGCTGCCAGAGCGCCGCGTCGTTGGTGATGATGCCGTTGTGAACGGCCGTCATGCCGCTGGCGATGACGGGCTGATTGTTGCAATTGTGCTCCTGCGCGCCGTTGGTGACAAGGCGCGAATGGCCGATCAGCACGCGCGATCCGCGCTCGGCCGCGCCGCCGGGAAAAGTGGCTCGGAGAATGTCCTGATAGGCTCGGCTGCGGACGAGCACCGATGCGGGAATCGCCTGCTTGAAGACGTGGATCGGCCCGCCATTGACGGCCGCCAGCCCGGCGGATTCCTTGCCGCGCGTCTCGGACAGCCTGAAGAGTGCCGCCGATGCGGCATCCAGCTCTTTTCCGGAAACGGTCGAGCCTTCGCCCAGTGCAATGCCGAAGATGCCGCACATGTCGTCAATGCCGCCTTGGTCGGTTGAAGGCACTTCGCGCGGGCGTTACATCGGCGCGTGCCGAATCGAACCGCGAACCGTGCATCAGAACCATAGCTTAACGCCGAAGGCGCGCCTCGCCAAAAGAACCGTCAACATGCCCTGCATGACATAGGCAACGCCCGTCGCGATCGCCGCGCCATTGATGCCCAGCGGCGGTATCAACGCCAGATTCAGCACGACGTTGACCACGACCACGATCGCCATCAGCACGGTCTGCAAACCGGGACGGCCGCCCTGAAACAGAATCCCGCCCATCGGGGCGAAGCCGGATTGAATCACGATTCCCGTCAGCAGAATGGTGAACGCCCCCCAACTGGCGTCGTATCCCTTTTCCGGAAAAAACCAGCGCATCAGTGGCGCATATGCCAAGATCGCGGCGATGGCGATCAAAGCCATCAGCGGATGCATCACGCGGCGCGTTCGCCGCGCGATCCACTCGATCCGATCGCGATCATTCTCGGCGAAGGCCTTGCCGAGTAGCGGGTTCACGTTGCGCTGGATCACCACGGGGAACTGATAGAACCCCTCCGCCAATGTCGCGGCCATGGCATACAGGCCGACGACGGCATCCGTGCTGAGCCAGCCGAGCATGATCGCATCCATGCGGGTGTTGAGATCGGAGATCAGCCCGGAGAGAAACCCGCGCACGCCGAAACTGAGGTGTCCACGCATCCGTGCGACGACATCCGCCGCAATGCGAAACGGAAACAGCGCCATGCGCACGTAGATCGACAAAAACACGAACAGCAGCACTTCCGCCGCCGAAAGCGAGGCGGCAAGATAATGAAAATGTGCGCCGCCGAGAATGATGACGCCGACCGAGCCGAGAATGAACACAAAGCGCAGCGATGTAAAGACCGCATAAGCGCGCATGTGCCGCGCGCCATTCAACACATTCAGCAGAATCTTGTTCAGCGAGAAGAAGAACAGCCCCGGCGCCGCGCATTCCAGCCCAATGGCCACGCCTTCGCTGGCGAGAAATCGACCGGCCGCGTCGGACAGCAGAAAGCCGACGCCGCAGACGATCGCGGCGAGGCAGCCGCCCAAGAGCAGACCGGCCGTCGCCGCGTATGAGGCTTCGAGCAAGTCATCCTGCTTGTACGACACCTGCCGCAGCACCGAGGCATGCACGCCTCCCACCGCAAGCTGCGAGAGCACGATGTAGATCGCATAGACCTGGTTGAAGACGCCCAGCGCGTCCTTTGGCCAATGGGCGGCAATCAGAAAGTTGATGATGATGCCGGAAACTGCGAGAACGCCAAGGCTGCCGAGGTTCCACAGCGCGTCACGATTGAACCGGCTCGACGGCGAGAAAATTTCTTTCAGCGTGTTCCAGTTCATTTGTGTATTTGATCGCCGCCAACGCTCGTCCGCATCAGGGCGGATTGACTTTCGCCGGGCGCGCGAGTCTGATGTTCCCGACCACGGTCCGCGGAATATTCGTCGCGCGCACGGCATGCCGCGACCGCATCCGGGGCCATGCTAATCGCGCGTCGACCACTGAGGAATAGCCATGACTTTGCTGCCTTCCGCCTCTTCCGCCGCCTGCGCAGCGCCGGGGCTTCTTGATCGTTTTCGCGCCTTGGCGGCGCGACGCGAGACCATCCGCTATCTGGTGCACAGCTCGCTCAAGGCCAATCATCGCGACAAAGTGCTCGGCAAACTGTGGAGCCTGCTCGACCCCATGCTCTTCATGCTGGTCTATCTCGTGGTGTTCGGCATTTCATTCCGGCAGGTTCAGCACGGCAACGGCGGCATCAGCGAATACATCATCTTTCTGCTGTGCGGCGTGCTGCCGTGGCGCTTCTTCGATTCGTCCGTCAATGGCGCGGCCACCTGCATTCGATCCAACCGTGGGCTGATTCACGAGATCAACTTTCCAAAGGCCGTCTTTCCCACGTCGCTCGTCTTTGCACGGTTGTCCGACTTTTTCTGGGGTCTGGCGGCGATGGCGATTCTGTATGTCATTCTTCGGCCGGGGGATTTTTCGCCGGCGGTACTGATGCTGCCGGTGCTCGTGGCACTGCAGCTTGTCTTTACGCTGGGCGCCGCGTACTTGATCGCCTTTCTCGGCGCGTTTTTCACGGACACGGCGAACCTCATCAGCGCCGCCCTGCGATTCATGTTCTATTTCTCGCCGATCTTTTATCGCGTCTCGCGCGACGAGGGCGGCATCATCCCCGCCGAGTATGTGCCCTACTATATGCTCAACCCGATGGCCTGCTTCTTCGAGGGCTATCGCGCCTGCCTGCTCAAGCAGCAACTGCCCGATGCGATGCAGATAGGATATGTCGTCGTGCTGTCGCTTGTGGTGTTCGTCACCGGCTTTGCGGTTTTCTCGCGCGGAGAGGGGCACTTCGCCAAGTATGTCTGACGCGGCCAGACCGTCGCGCGGTTCGGCGCGGCAGGAGCGCATGAGCCTGGAACATGCACATTCCTTTCCCGTCTGCATTGCATCGCTGACGGCCGTCACATGGGACTTCCCGCTGATCGGCCGAACGCGCATGCTGACCAGCGCGTGGCACGCGATGGAACGGCAGGCGCTTTTCGTCGAACCGCCCCATTCCTATCGAAGCTTGCTTTCACACCTCCTCAAGCGCAAGCGGCAGGAGTCCTTTGTCGAGCGGCCGTGGCCGACGCGCTATCCGGCCCGATGGTGGCCGCGCATGAATCAGCGCCGGCTGAATCAAATGATGCGCGATCGCGCCAACGATCTGCGACGTATGCTCGAACGGCGATGCAGCCTGGCGGAGATGGCGGCGATCGTCGTATCGCCGATGTGGGCGCCCTGGCTCGATGCAATTCCGTTCGGATGCGTCGTCTATGACTGCATTGATGATTTGTCCGTCCACGCGCCGCAAGGTGAGGTTCTGCGCTTATATCAGACATGGGAGACCGAACTGATCGACCGGTGCCACGGCGCGGTCGTCACGGCCGAACGGCTGGGCGGCCGCATCGCGGCGCGGCGCGCGACTCTGCCGATTGCAACGATCCGCAACGGCGTCGATGTCGATGCCTTCATCGCCTCGGCCGGCGGGCCGCGACCGCGCGATCTGCCCGCCGGCGCGGCGGCCGGTCGGCCGATCATCGGCTTCGTCGGCGCGCTGTATGAGTGGATCGACTTTGAGCTGATCCGCGCGGCGGCGGCGCAACTGCCGGAATGCGATTTCGTCTTTGTCGGACCGAACAACCAGCCGAGTGACGTCGAGTCACTGTCTCGTCTTGCGAATGTGAGACTGCTGGGCGCGAGGCCCTATACGGATGTTCCTGCATACATTTCCGCGTTTGATATCTGCTGGGTGCCGTTCGCGCTCGGCGATATCGCCGCCGCAGCGAATCCCGTCAAGATTTACGAGTATCTCGCGCTGGGCAAGCCCGTCGTCACGACGCCGGTGGCGGATGTCGCGTCGTTCGGCGCGCTGGTGCGGACGAGGCAGAAGCATGATGACGTCATCTCGGTGCTGCGCGCGTGCCTGATGGCGCTTCCGGCGGCGGATCGCGATGAGCGCGTGGCGTTTGCGCGCGGCAATTCGTGGAGCGTTCGGGCGGAAGCGTATGCGGCGTTTCTGGCGAAATTGCGCTAAACAAGGAGTGCGCTTGGGCGATCCGGCAAACCGGCGATTTGAATTTTTCGGATCAGTGAATCGGATTCATGGGCTTCCCGTTTAGCCGGCGCGGCTGCGTAGACGCCCGAATGCGAGCGTAGTCAGATTCGGTGAAAAGGACACAATGGAATGCGAATCGTAAGGAACACCACCGCTTCCTGACGGTCGCGGCTCCGATCGCAAAGCTCTGATCACGAAGTTCAGATTCGCACTTGCCGGCGCTTTGTGCTCGGACTGCGCGTCTTGGAAAGCGCGGCGCTGATCGCAGCGGATATGATCGGCGCGGCTCTGGATTGCGTACGATAGCCGGTCGCAAACAGGGTGTTTGACATGCGGCGGCGCGACATCAATCATTCCTACGCATGACATCACACTACGATATTCGGGCCTGGGGCGAGATGATCAAATTCTCGCATACCGTCTTCGCGATGCCTTTCGCGCTGATGGCCGTATTCCTAGCCGCACGAAACTTGCCCGGCCGACTGCCGAGCGCCGCACAGTTCATTCTGATCATCCTCTGCATGGTCGCGGCTCGCAGCTACGCCATGACTTTCAATCGTATCGCCGACGCCGACATCGACGCCCGAAATCCGCGGACGCGCGAACGCCACATCCCCGCCGGTCGAATCTCGCGCGACGAAGCCTGGCGATTTCTGTACATCTGCGCCGCCGCGTTCGCCGTTGCATGCGCGGGCTTCCTCTTCTTCTGCGAAAACCCGTGGCCGCTGCTGCTCTCGGCGCCGACGCTCGCCCTGCTCGCGGCATACTCCTATGCCAAGCGTGTCACTTATCTGGCACACTACGTCCTCGGCGCGGCCATCGCCTTCGCGCCGACGGCCGCGTGGATCGCGATACACCCCGCCTCGATCGGCTGGACGGCGCTGGCGCTGTCCGGCGTCGTTCTGTTCTGGATCGCCGGCTTCGACATTATCTATGCATGCCAGGATGTTGACATCGATCGGCGCGACGGGTTGTTCTCGACGCCGGCCCGATTCGGCGTCGCAAGGGCGCTGCTATGGTCGCGCACGTCGCATGTGCTGGCCGTCGCGATGCTCATCGCCGTCGGCCTGCTCGCCGGACTGGGCATGCTCTATTGGGCGGCGGTCGCCCTGACGGCGCTGCTCCTCATCGTCGAACAATGGATCGTCAGGCCGGACGATCTGTCGAAGATCAATCTCGCCTTTTTTACGCTCAATGGCGTCGTCAGCCTCGTGCTGGGGGCGGCGGCGATCATCGACATGATCTGGATCAGCGGCAGTTGAACTTTCTGGACCGCTTACCACACGGATGGTCCGCCCATGCCGGCCAGGTTGCTCGCCATAATGATTTGTCCTATATAATGTTGCGGTGCACTTGAGCCGCTACCCCGTCCGCATTTCACATCGGATTACGCAATTGAAGACTCAACCGCTTGACGGTATAGTTCCGGGGCTATGGCCGATCGGCTCAAAAAAATTGCGTCCGGCTGCCTGCCGCTTTCCGCACTGCTCTCGCTGGCCATCGGGCCGAGCGCCGCGGCGGCCGACGCACACTACGCGCAGCACGCCCGGCTCGCCAAGATCGACGCCGCGCGAAAAGCCGCAAATGCCAAGACGCCGCCGATCGACGCTCCCGCGCCGTCTACGAACGACTCCGCGCCCATCGCCCCGGACCACGCGTCGCAGCGTGTGTTCAACGCCTTCTTCGCGCCTGCGTCTTCCAAGCCGACACCGACAAACGATTCCGGCGGCTCGGACCTGTCGCTTCCGGATCGCACAATTGCATTCTCGTCGCACGACGCGCCGTCGGTGCTTATCTTCGCTGACGGTCTTTGCAGACCCTCTGTGCTTCATCGCCCATCTTTTCTGGCGAACGCGCCGCCCATTCTGTAATTGCATTCTCCGCCAAATGTCCGTGGCCGGTCGCCGGATCGACAGCGGCAGCGGCGGAGTGCCGGTCGTATGAAACCGTATTGAAACAAAACGTCATCGCGCCTCGCGGCGCGTCATTTCGAGTTCGACTTTCCGCCCTGACGTGTGCGGAATGTGACACTATCAAGACAGGAAAAAACCATGCAGGAACGTGATCTGTGGTGGAAGATCGTATTGGTGGGAGTGCTCGTCGCCCTTGCATATGCCAGCATCATGCCCTTCAAAGAGAAGATCAAAATGGGCATCGACCTGGCCGGTGGATACAGCCTCCTCTACGAACTTGACGACGAAGGCCTCGAAGGGCAGGACCGCACCGGTCTGTCCGATCGCGTGATCGAAGTGCTTCGTAAGCGCGTCGATCCCAAGGGCGTCTACAATCTCGTCTGGCGCCCGGTCGGCAGCAACCGCATCGAAATCCAGATGCCGCAGCCAGGCCTGCGTATTCAGGATGCCCGCCGCGAATACGAAGCCCTGCAGCAGCAGCTTCAGGACACGCTTGTCCGCCGAAGCAGCGTCGTGGCAGCCGTCGCGCGCGCCGATCATCGGCAGACCTCGTTTGCCGCAATGGCCAAGAACGCCCCCGATCGCTTGCGGCTGCTTGAAGCGGCCGCCAAGGCCTTCGACGACATGAAGGCCGTCGAACCGCTCGTGAAGAGTACCGATCAAACGCGCGACGCCCTGCTGGCGGCGTTGCCGCTGGCGGCCGATCAGCGTGCCGCCGCGCTACAGCCGCTGATTGCGGAACTTCCCGAGCGCGAGCAGCCGATCGACGCGCTCGTCAAGGCTTACGATGAGCATCAGGCCGCCCAGGCCGCCGCCGACGCCGAACCCCAGCCTTCGACGCAGCCGACGGCCGACGACGCCACGGCTAAGCGTCTGGCTTATGAGACGGCGCTGCAGAAAGTGCTCGATGTCGCGCTGGATCGCAGCGTCGCGCTCGAAACCGCCTTCGATCGCGCGGTCGGCGCGGTTGTCGCTACGAACTTTGATGTCAGTCAGTTGCTGTCGGTCCTGGAAATGAAGTCGACCGATCCACAGCGCGCCGCGCAAATCGATGAAATGGCCGCCGCGCATAAGCCGCTGGAGGAGTTGATTCGCAACATCGTCGCCCAGAACGACAGCCTGCGTGAAACGCGCCGACGCGGCGAAGGCCGCCTCGAAGACCCGGCAGACCTTCAACGCTTGCTGCGCGGCGCCGGCGTGCTGGAGTTTCGCATCATACCAACGGGGGCGAACGATCCGACCTTCGAACCTTATCGCGAATCGATCAAGCGCCGCGGTCCGCGGCCCCTGCCCGGCGAAGAGAGCTACCGCTGGTTCCAGATTGAAGATCCCGCCGACTTTCTCAATCTTCGCGGCGCCGAGGCCCTTCGGTCTCTTGAGACCGATTTCGACCGCATCAAGTACGGCTATAGCGTCGTCATTGAGCGATTCGGAGACAAGTACTACGTGCTCGCCCACATCGGCGATAGCCACACCATGACGCACACCGCCCGTGCCGGACAGCGCGACTGGTCTCTCCTTTCGGCCTACTCAACACGCGACGACATGGGCGGACCGGCCATCGGCTTCCGGCTCGATACCGCCGGCGGCCAGAAGTTCGGTCCGCTGACGCGGCAGCACCGCGGGCAGCAACTCTGCATTTTCCTTGATGACATGGCCGTTTCGCACGCCCGCATCAACAGCCCGATCACGACGTCCGGCATCATTCAGGGCCGCTTTTCACCGCAGGAAGTGCATGAAATGGTGAAGAAGCTGAACGCCGGCAGCCTGCCGCAGAAACTGAAGGATCCGCCCATCAGCGTGCGAGGCATCGGACCGTCGCTCGGAGAGGCGAATCAGCAGGCCGGATTGCGCGCGGGAATGATCGCGGCGATCGCCGTGGCCGTATTCATGCTGTTCTACTATCGATACGCCGGTGGCATCGCCGTCGTCGCCGTCGCCATCAACATCCTCTTCACGTTCGCCATGATGGCCATTCTCGGGGCGACGCTTACCATGCCCGGCATTGCCGGTCTCGTGCTCGCCGTCGGTATGGCCGTCGACGCCAACGTGCTGATCAACGAGCGCATCCGCGAAGAACTATCGCGTGGAACAGCCTTCCGAATGGCCGTCAAGCTGGGCTATGAACGGGCCTTCCGGGCGATTCTCGACTCAAACGTCACGACGGTTCTGACGTGCATCATCCTTTATCTGATCGGCAGCGAACAGATTAAGGGCTTCGGTCTGACGCTTGGAATTGGCGTATTCATCAATACATTCACCGCCTATTTCGTCACGCGCATGTTCTTCGAGATCATGTCGATGATCTCCGTTCCGCGCGACGTCATCCGACTGCCGCTGCTCACCGGCGTCGGCATAACCGCGGCCGGTGCGCTTTTCTACGGCCTCGGCTATCTCTTCACGCCCGCAGATGGTTCGGGCGTCTCGCGATGGACGGTCTTCGGCCAGACTCTGATCGACGTTGGACCGGCCGTGCTGCTGCTCCTGTTGCTCATGTGGGCCGCACGCGCCATTCACGCCAACCGAAAGACGCTGCCAATGGCCAAGCTGATCGGCATTCCGACGATCAACTGGATCAGCGGGCGAAAAATCTTCTTCACGATTTCCACGATCCTCGTCGGCGGCAGCATCGCACTGTTTGTCTATCTGCCTCCGCAGGATTTGTATGACATCGAGTTCCTCGGCGGCGTCAACGCCCAGATCGACCTCAAGGAGACCAGTTCGATCAACAAGCTGGCGACCACGGCCGAAAAGCAGCGCGAAATCGGCGACCGACTAGCCAAGAGCGGAAAAACACTCGAAGCCCTTGCGACGACCATGCAGAAGGCGGCGTCCATCACCGGTGCGAGCGGGACATATACGCTCTCGACGCCCGGCATTCCCGCGTCGCGCCTCGTGCCCATCATTCAAGACGTGCTGGACAACAAGCTCAGTGCGACCAGCCCCATCAGCTTCTCCGATCCGGCGTCCGAGGCCATCACCGTTCAGACGCGCGAAGCCGTTGAAATCGACACCGACCGGCTCAAGGCTGACATCGTCACGCGATTCAACAGAGCCGCCGAATCGATCAACACGGCCCAGGTGCAGGCCATCGCGGGAATCGATGTCGGCAGCAAGCAGGACGGGCAGTCGTTCTCGATCGTCACCCGCGAAACGAACAAGGATGTCGTGATCGACGCGATTGTCGAGAACCTCGAAAACGATCTGACGATCCAGCAGGCCCTGACGTTCCGCCTGGCCTCCAACCAGTCCGAAGGCGGCGTCAACTACTTTCCCATACGCGAAAGCAACCCGAAGGCGCTGGGCATCGGTCTGAGCGACACCGAATCCGCATCGCTCGAACTGGAAGGCTGGGAGGGCGGCGTCGCCATTGTGCTGGAGAATCTTGAGCCGCCTCAAGACATTGCGACGCTTCAACGACGGCTCAAGTCGATGCGCCTCCAGCCGGACTTTGAGCAGTATGGCTGGCGCGAATCGCGCGTATTCGGCCTGACACATGCCAAGGACAATCCCGATCGCTTCAGTCGGGTGCTCGTGACCGTGAGCGACGAGAATTACCCGCTGTTTGACGAACAGGGCAATCTCTCGGCAACATGGCAGTCCGGACTGGCCGAGCCGGAAGTCGACTTGCTCGAAGCCGCGCTCCGCCGCCAGACCTCGCTCAGCCAGGTGACGCAGTTCGAACGGGAAGTCTCGGACGAAGCCAAGGTGCAGGCCTATGTCGCCCTGGCGCTCTCGTGGATCATCATCATTGCATACCTGTGGTTCCGGTTCGGATCGGCCCGCTGGGGAGCGGCGGCGGTTCTGGCACTGATTCACGACGCGCTGGTGGCCGTCGGCGCGATCGCCATCACCTCGTTCATCGCAAGTACGCCGATCGGTTCGTTCCTGTTGATCAATGAAACGTTCCGCATCGACCTGGCTGTCGTGGCGGCGCTGCTGACGATCATCGGCTTCTCGGTCAACGACACGATCGTGGTGTTCGACCGCATCCGCGAGAACCGTGGACGGCAAAAGGATATCAACGCCGAGATCATCAATACGTCGGTCAATCAGACAATGTCGCG
>CAZRFP010000098.1:0-16745 GCA_964599535.1 uncultured Planctomycetaceae bacterium | reverse complement strand
GCGAGTCGTTTCACTACAAGGCATGGAACGGCGATGACGGTTAGCTGCCGCGCCTCAAGCATGACGACGCGCTGGGCTTGGCGCCGCCCGTCCGCGCACATTTGTTCGCCGTCACGCGGCGATGGATGGACCCCAACGGCGACGGCGATCCGTCCGACGGCATCGACGGCTGGCGGCTCGATGTGGCGTCCGACATCAACGCCAACTTCTGGACCGATTGGCGCAAACTCGTGAAGGAAATCAACCCGGATGCCTACATCGTCGCTGAACTGTGGGAGGAGTCGCGCCCGTGGCTCGATGGCAAGACGTTTGATGCCGTGATGAACTATCCCTTCGCCGTGCGAGCACAGCGATTCTTCGTCAACAAAGAGAAAGCGTCAAAGCCGAGCGAACTCGACCGCGAGATTAGAGAAATGCTCGGCTGGTATCTTCCGCAAGTGAACTACGTCCTGCAAAACCTCTTCGACAGCCACGACACCGACCGCGTCGCGTCGATGTTCATGAACCCCGATCTGGAATACGACAAAGCCAACCGCCTGCAAGACAACGGGCCAAACTACATAACCGATCGGCCAACACCCGATTGCTACCACCGTATGAAGGCCATGGTCACATTCCAGATGACGTTTCTCGGCGCGCCGATGATCTACTACGGCAACGAGGCCGGCATGTACGGCGCGGATGATCCATCCGACCGCAAGCCGATGTACTGGGCTGATCTGCCGCCGAATGACGATCCCGAAGAGCGCATCGTGCCCGAACTGCTGGAGCACTATCGCCGAGTGATTGCCATCCGTAACACGTACCCGAGTCTTCAGCTTGGCGCCTATCGAACAATCGAGACACGGGACGACATGGGCATTTTCGCATTCTGCCGCACGCTCGGGCGCGAATCGGTCGTCGTCGTTATTAACAACAGCGACGCGCAGCACCGGCTGAACGTCCCCTCTCCCTGGCCGGACGGCGCGACGGTCGTCCGCCTCGACGATCCCGAACACTGCGAACTGGTCATGCCGCCGAAGGATGATCCCAAGGCGCGGCCGACTGTCAAGCCACGAACCGATCACGATTCGCATCTGAAGGTCGATGGAGGCCGATTGCACGGCGTGATGCTCGCGCCGCGAACGGCCGGCGTGTTTACCTGCGTAAAGGACAAGCCCAGATGAGCGCCGATGAGCGCGATTCACGGCGCGGCGTATTACACTTCATCGCCCGTGGCGCTCGAATCTGCACGGGCGTTGCCGCCGTGCTGATTGCCGTATTCTCATTCACATGGGTGTTTATCGTCCGCCCGCTCAAGGGCTTGGGGCTGCAAGAGGGCGAAGTCCTCATTTCCGTTCTGCACTGGGGCGAAGACAGCGAAGACAAGATCGTCGCCCGACTGGTGCGTGATTTCGAAGCCCAGCCGGAAAACAAGGGCGTCCGCATTCGCCGCACCAACGTCGGGCAGGCCGCCGCCGTCAGCACGAAACTGCACGCCATGTTTGCAGCCGGCGATCCGCCGGACGTGTTCTATCTCGGCTATGAGAAAGTCAGCGACTTCGGCTCGAAGCATCTGTTGGCGGATATCGACGCGCTGATCGAAGCGGACCTCGCGGCCGGTCGACCGACCGTCGATCTCGGCGCTTATTATCAAAACGTGCTCGATTGTTTTCGCTTCGATGTCGAGACCGGCCGCGTCGGTCGCGGACGGCTGCTCGCGCTGGCTAAGGACTTCACGACGGCCGGGTTCTATTACAACAAAGATCTCTTACGACGAGCCGGCGTGCCGGAGCCATCGGCGGATGGCTGGACATGGGGTGATTTTATCGAGTCTGCCCGCGGCGTTGCGAAGCTGCCCGGCTGTTACGGTGCTGACTTCGTCACGTGGGAGGCGATGGTCCGGCTCTACATGTGGAACAACGGTGTTGATTTCTTCGGGCCGGACTATTCAACGAACGACCTCAATGACCCGCGATTGCACGATGTGCTGCGCACACTGCAAGGCTGGTTTCATGACGAAACGCGCACGCTCGTCTCCGCCAAGACACAGCTTGAGACAGGTCTGGAGCCGTTCCTCGCCGGCAATGTCGCGTTCGCCGGTCCGCTCGGACGGTGGAAGGTGCCGACGTATCGCACCATCACGAATTTCGATTGGGATTTCGCCCCCCTGCCGCATACCGATGGCCTGCCGAAACGCAATGGCATCTTCACCGCCGCATGGGCCATCGCCGAAGCCTGTCCCAACAAAGATGCCGCGTGGCGTTTTGTCAAATATATGAACAGCCCGCGCGCGCAGGAACTGATGTGTTCGGCGGGCTTGGCGATTCCCGTCATTCGCGACGTGGCAAACAGCGAGGCCTTCGCCGAGCCGAACCAGCGCCCGCACAATTCACGCGCCTATCTCGATGCCGCTCAATACGCCGAGCCGATCGACTGGCCTGCCGATCCGGGCTATCAGCATCAGCTTCGCGTTCGCATCGAAGGCATCTTCAAGCAGAATCAGGATATCCCGACGCTGCTGGACCAAGTGGACAGAGAATGGAAGGAAATTCATCGCCGGCGGGCGAGGTCGGCGGACGACCGGCCGGTCCGCTGGTCGCTCGTCGCCTGGCTGCTGCTGACGCCGATCGGCGCAGTGGGCGTGATGATCGCGATCGTATGGTGGATGCGCCGCCCGCGCGGCATGACGCTGCGCGACGAGATCGCCGGCAACCTCATGGTCAGTCCGTGGGTTCTGGGGCTGATGGTGTTCACGGCGTTTCCGATTCTCATGTCGCTGCTGCTGGCGTTTATGCGCTGGAGCGGGCTGTCAACGCTCGACACGGCCCAGTGGGTCGGCATGGACAACTTCGTCGCCTTGTGGCGGTCAGACCCGACGTTTCGCCATTCCCTCGCCGTCACGGGCGCCTATGCACTGATGGCCGTGCCGACCGGCCAGGTCGCGGCGCTCGTCGCGGCCATGCTCATGAATCAGGAGTGGAAGTCGATCGGCGTCTTTCGCGCCATCTGGTACCTGCCGAGCGTGCTGGCCGGCGTCGGCATGGCCGTGATGTGGAAGCTCGTCTTTCATCACGAACACGGGCTGATGAATGCCATGTTGTCGGCACTACTGCCTTCGGACGTGTCACCGCCGGCCTGGTTTGAGAAAGACGCCGCGCGATGGGGCGTGCCGGCCTTCGCCATTGTCAATCTCTGGTCGATCGGCGGGACGATGATGATTTATCTTGCCGGGCTTAAGGGCATCTCTCGTGATCTGTATGAAGCCGCCGCCATCGACGGCGCCACCGGCTGGCGGCGATTCGTCAATGTGACGCTGCCCATGCTCAGTCCTGTCATCTTTTTCAATGTCATCATCGCCGTCATCGCGTCTTTTCAGGTCTTTACACAAGCCTACGTCATGACCGGCGGCGGCCCTGGCAACGCCACGCGGTTCTACGTCGTCTATCTTTACAACCAGGCCTTCGATCTGCATGACATGGGCTATGCCAGCGCGATGGCATGGCTGTTGCTGCTCATCGTGCTCGGCCTGACGCTCATCATCATGCGCGGCAGCCGCCGATTCGTTTATTACGAGGCCCTCAAGACATGAGACGCACCTCGACACAAATCGCGATTCTGACGCTGCTGCTGGCCGGCAGCCTCACCATGATCATGCCCTTCTGGTGGATGACCGTGACCAGCCTCTCCACCAGCGAAGAGGCCGGCCGATCGGCGTCCGGCTTTCGCTTCTGGCCGGATGAAGCGCAGTGGTCGAACTATCCCGAGGCGCTGCGGCGCGTTGGCTCAAACGCGCCGGAGACCCCTTCTGCCGACGCGCCGGCATCGTTTCGCGAGCGCATGGCGTGGTATTGGCAGCGTTGGCGACCGTCGAGCGGCTTTCTCGACGCATTGGCCAATACCGTCGTCATTACGACGCTCGTCGTCGTCGGGCAAGTCGTCTCATGCAGCCTCGTCGGCTATGCCTTCGCGCGGATGCGTTTTCGCGGACGTGACGCACTATTCATCGTGATGATCGCCACGATGATGCTGCCGATGCAGGTGACGATGATTCCCATGTTCATCTTGTTTCGCATGTTCGGATGGATCGACACATTTCTGCCGATCGTCGTGCCCGCGTTCTTTGGCGCGCCGTTTTTTATTTTCATGTTTCGACAGTTCTTCGCGCAGGTGCCCGAGGCGCTGGTCGAGGCCGCCCGAGTCGACGGCTGCGGCCACTTCCGAATCTGGTGGCAGATCATGCTGCCCATCTGCAAGCCCGTCATTGCGATCACCGCGATCTTCACATTCATCGGCACGTGGAACGACTTCCTAGGCCCGCTGATCTATCTGCAAAGCGAAGAGAACATGACGCTCGCCGTCGCGCTTAATTCGTTTCAGAATCAGTACGGCGATTTCCGCGATGCGAACTATCTCATGGCGGCGAGCCTCGTTACGATGCTCCCTTGCATCGTGCTATTCTTCGTCGCGCAGAAGCAATTCATCAGCGGCCTGGCGCTCGGCGGCGTCAAGGGATAGTTCGTACGATCAACGACACACAGTCGCCAATTCGCCCATCAGTGCCGCGAACGTCAGGGAGCGGTGGCGCTCCATGCGCGTGAATCGTTCCACCCACGAAAAGAAGCCAATAGCAAAACCCCATCTCCCGGCACAGCACACAATCGCTCAATTACCAATTTCCTTCCCACTCGGAACCGACAACCAAATCCGATATAATTCCATTCGAACCGTCTCGGAGTCCCCATGAACCCCTTCGCCTTGCTCTTCCATTCCCTCTCGCGACAGGTCCGGCAGGGCCGCCGCGTCGCGTTCTGCACCGTCGTCGGCTCCTACGGCTCCACGCCGCAGGCCGCCGGAGCATCGCTATTACTCCATGAAAACCTAACGACGGAGGGCACGCTCGGCGGTGGATGCGTCGAGGCCGAAGTGCGAAAACGCGCGTTCGAGCTGCTCCGGCGCGGCGAATCCGCTCTGCTTCACTTCAAGCTCGATCACGACTACGGCTGGGACGACGGTCTGATCTGCGGCGGATCGATGAAGATCGCCGTCGCCACGATTCACACGCCCGATGAAGCCGCCCGCTTCGAAGCTGCGGCGGCCGAACTTGACCGGGCCGGAAGTGCCAGCGTGCCGCTGCGCGTGATACACGACGGACGCGTCGAGGAATACCGCCTGTTCATCGAGGCCCCTGCGCGCCTCGTCATCGCCGGCGCGGGCCACGTCGGAGCGGAGCTGGCCCGAATGGCCGTCGGGCTGGATTTCGAAACGACCGTCATCGACGACCGCGCCGACATGATGGGCGCGGCCCGCCTGCCGCCGCCGATCAGGCCCATTGTTGGTGACATCGATAAGACACTGCGCGACCAGCCGATCGACGCGAACACATTCGTCGTCATCGTGACGCGCGGTCACAGCAATGACGAGCGCGCACTGCACGCCGTAATCGACCGGCCGGCGCGATACATCGGCATGATCGGCAGCCGGCGCAAAGTGAAGCTGATCTTCGACGATCTGGCGGCACTGGGCGTCGATCGCGCCCGGCTGGAGCGCATTCATGCACCGATCGGACTGTCGATCGGCGCGGTGACCGTGCCGGAAATCGCCGTCAGCATCCTCGCGCAGCTCGTGCAGATTCGCCGATCCGACAAACCGACGCGCGTTGAAGGTCCGTTTGAAGCGGCGATGTCGCCGTGACGCCGCGCCCGAACGAATGAGCGGCCGCGCATCAGCGTGCAGTCGTGCGGCGCAGTTGTTGGGTTTGCAGCACAGTCGATGGAAATGACGAACTCGAACAACCATCCGACAATGTCTTCCCGCCGCGTGTTCGCACTCGTGCTGGCCGCCGGGCAGTCGAAGCGCATGGGCCGGCTCAAGCAGCTCTTGCCCTATGGCGATGGTCTCCTGCTCGATGCCGTCATCGACGCCGCGCTCGAAGCGCCGCTCGATGGATTGATCATCATCGCGCATCCCCTGGTGGCCGACCGATACGAAGAGAACACGGACGAACGATTGTTCACTTCGATCAACGACGATCCATCGAGCGAGATGCTCGACTCGGTGCGTATCGGCGTTCGCCGGCTCGACGACGAACTGCCGCTCATGCCCGACGACGGCGTGATGATCCTGCTGGGCGATCAGCCGGACGTCGGCGGCGGGATCATCGCCACGTGCGCCGAGACCTATCGCCGCCCGCGACAGCCGCCCGACATCCTCATCGCGACCTACGGCGGCCGACGCGGCCATCCCGCGATCTTCCGCACCGCCCTGCTGCGCGAAGTGGAAGCCTGGCCACCGGGGCGACGCCTCAACGAACTGGCCCGCGAGCACCCCGACGCCGTCCGCGAGCTGCCCATCATCACCGCGCCCATGCCGCGCGACATCAACACGCCGGAAGACTACGACGATTTGATCAACCGATAGCGGGGCCATCGTCGCTCGCGGCATGGAGTCGCCAAAGCGTTAAAACGCCGAAACTTCGAAGTACCAGATGTTAAAACCCAAAAAGCGCATCGTTTGGCCCTGCTTCGCAGCAGCCGGCGGCGGCAGATGAACGCTCGAAGCGTCGAGTGGGCCTCGAGATTTGAAAAGCGGCCGCCGGGCATACCGGTCGCTTAATTGCCAGAACGCCGGATCGCGATACGCCGCTGGCCACGAAGTGCATATATCGACTTCTCGCTTCGTATAGGTGCCACCCGAATTTGACGATTTGACGTTCTCTCAAGTCCCAAGCCTCAAGCCCCTCTCCCGCTTCGACGCCGAAGCCACAGTTCCTCTCTGCTTTGACCCTTTCGGCCGCTTCCCTATAATCGACCGCGACGGAGCCATAACCGCTCCGGAGCGCGCCATGATCATCACCATCGACGGACCCGCGGGTTCGGGAAAAAGCACCGCTGCACGCAAGCTCGCCGCCAAGCTCGGCGTGCCGTATCTCGACACCGGGGCGATGTATCGCGCCATCGCCTACGCCGCATTGTGCAGGGGCATCTCTCTTCGCGATGAGGTCGCCGTCGTGCAGGTGGCACGCGATTCACACATCGAACTCGATTGCGGCCCCACTCATACGCGCGTCACGCTCGACCAGACCGACATCAGCGAGGCCGTCCGATCCATGGCCGTCAATCAGGCCACCAGCTATGTCGCCCGCATACAGGCCGTCCGCGATCTGCTCGTGCAAAAGCAGCGCGAGATCGGCGCGCGGCTCGGCTCACTCGTCTCCGAAGGGCGCGATCAGGGCAGCGTCGTCTTTCCGAATGCCGATCTCAAGTTTTTTCTTGACGCCTCCATCGAACGGCGGGCCATGCGGCGCTATCAGGAACTCTCGGCCGACGGCGAGGAAGCCTCTTACGAGTTGATCCTGGAAAACCTGCAAGAGCGCGACGGAAACGATCGCCGGCAATGGGCCCCCCTGCTCGAACCGGCCACTGCAAAGCACATCGACACGACGCAGATGACCATCCATGAAGTCGTCGAGCGCCTGCTGGAGGAAGTTGAGCGCAAGCGAAAGCAACCGGAGAGGCCGTCTGCGACCGGCGCGGCGTCCGGCGATGTTGCGGTGGCCGGCGGCTGCGAAGATTCGCCCTGAACGACTCGGCCGAAATCCTCTCGCAAACGATCTTCCAAGGACGCACCGCTTCCGATCATGACCATCGACAAACTCGATCGACACGGCGCTCGACTCGGCTATCGCGCATTGCGGTCGCTTTCGCGCATGCTCTTTTACATCTATCTGCGGGGAAAAGTATTCGGGCTTGAAAACGTCCCCACAAAAGGCGGAGCAATGCTGGTCGCGAACCATCAAAGTTACCTCGATCCGATGGTTGCGGGTCTCGCCATCAACCGAGAGTGCCATTTCATCGCTCGCGATTCGCTCTTTTACAATCCTTACTTCGGACGGCTCATCACCTACTGCAACGCGTTTCCCGTGCGCCGCGGCGAAGCCGATGTGCAGGCCGTTAAGGAGCTTCTCCGCCGGTTGCGCGACGGAAAGCTCGTGATGATCTTCCCGGAAGGGACTCGCTCGCGCGACGGCTCCATCACGCGCATCAACCCGAATTCGCTTTCCGTCGCCGTGCGGGCGCGCGTGCCCATCGTGCCGGCCTTGATCGACGGCACATTCCGGGCCATGGGGCGAGGCGCTGTACTGCCGCGCGTTTATCCGGTCAATGTCATCTACTCTGAGCCGATCAGCGCCGAAAACGCGGCGACATGGCCCGTCGAAAAGACGGCCGAACTCGTCATGCGCCGAATGCATGAGTCGATGATACGATCGGCCGAATTGCGAAAACAGCGATGGCGCGTCTGTTGATAGCCGTTCGATAAGGCCGGCGCGTCAGCGGGCGTGATTGCGATAGGCTTCGTGGCAGGCCGTGCAGTCATCACGCAGAGTTCGAAATAGCGGCTCTCGATCGGGCGATTTCGCCGCCACCGCTTGCGAAAGTAGTTTGGCATCTTGAGCCGATCGCTTCATGCGCTCCGCGAAATCCGGCGGCTGGGACGTCGCCTCCGGCAGCCGCGCCGCCTCGCGAAAATGCTCCATCAGAATCACGCATTCGTTGACCGGATCGACATCCGGATGCTCGCGCGGCGTCTGCCAGTCGGCCATCCGGCACGCCTCGACGCGCTGCCACGTCGTCTCGATCTCGACCATCGCCAGCGTCATTGACGAGCGCGCGGCACACTCGGGAAGCTCCGGCGCAAAATCGGATGGAAAGTTCCAATCGACCGATCCCGCCCCTCGCACAGCCGAATAGAGACCCGAGTAAATCTCCGCCGTCCCCGCGCGATGCATGAACGCGACCGCCGCATCCGGCGTCATTCGCCCCATGGCCGTCATCGCCAGCGCCGCCGCGGCCGGTCCGCGATGAATGCCCTTGTGACAGTGAAGATAAACCGGCCCATCAAACTCGCGGAGGGCGTAAAGCAGATTCAGCGCCCGCCCGCGCGCGACGCCATCGTAGCCGATGGGCAGGTGAACGTAACGCATGCCGCGCGCGTGGGCGCGCTCCAGATCGGGCGTAGCGCCATCGACCGAGACAACCGTCCTCACTCCCAGCGCCGCGAGCGAATCAAATCCCGCATCGCCGCGCGGTTCAGAACCGCACAAAAAGCCAGGCAACAGACGAAAGACGTTACGTAATCCTTCCGACTCCACGCGAGGAACCGCATCGGTCATTTCGTTGGCGCTTTTCCCCGAAACATGCGGATCGACCGAATCAGAGGGACTCGCACAGGACACGCCGATCAACGCTATGCAAACGCAAAGTACTTCGGCGTGATGGAATTGGAGAATGTCTGCCAACGATGCCCGGCAACGTCGCATTAAGTGTCTTGTCATGGACCATGAGTCTATCGTGAAAACCGGCAAGCTGTCGAATACTGCCTTCGTGAAATGCGAGTCCTTCATGGGAGCGCCGGCGCGGATGGCGAGATTAAAACGCCATGACCGTGAAGATCAAGCCGGAATGACCGCGCATCAGAACAGCACGAGCAGATACAAATCCGTCAGCGGCTGTACGTCCAAGCCATCAACTTCGCCGTCGCAGTTTGCGTCCGTCGCGATGATATGGTCGGGATCGGTGTCCACACCCAGCAACACGTCGACAGCGGCTTCAATGTCCGCGAATGTGAACGCCTGATCACCGTTGACATCACCGACGGTCGGCGAGCACGTATCGAGAATCATGACATGAGCGACGCTCGAAATGTCGCCGGTGACATCACTGCCCGCAGTCGAACCCAGCACGCGCGTCAGGCTGAACTGGCCAAAGGTTGGCAGGAAACTGACGGTCGTATTGGCGGTTCCCGGCATGGCTTCGAAGCGAAACCTCGCAACTTCCAGATCATTCGGCAGCGAGGGCACACTGGCCGGAGAGCCCGGCGCAGCCAACACCGTGAACATGCCGTCGCCATCCGCCAGCGTGGCGTTCAGTCCATCCGGATTGGCCAGGAAGCCGCTGTGGAACCATGTGTAGCCTGCCGTGCTGACGTCGTATTCTATGAATTGAAGGTGATCGGGGTTCCAGGAGAGGATGGCATCCACGGCGGTGATCGAAACCGGCGCCGCCGCGCTCGAGCGAACGCGCAAGACAACCTCCACGATGTCGCTCGGCCCGCGCAACTGAGATGAGGGTGTCATGAACATGTCAACCGGCGCAACGACATTCGGCGCCTTCGGCACGACCGACATGCCGGAAATTGACGCAGGCGATCCGGGCTTGAACAGACCGACGGTCACTTCGCCCATTTCCGGCGGGGTGTCGGCATCGAAGCGATAGTTATAGAGCGTCGCCCAGCGCAGCGCGTTGGCATGTTGGTTCTGCGCGAAGGTCTGCGTCGCCCATGATACCGAACCGCTGCCGACCGTCGGTGTCCAATCGGTGTTTGAGATGGTGCCCGCGATCGTGCCGATGCTGTCGCCGCTGTGATAATCAACATCATGGAAGCCGACGTTCGTCACATTCACGCCCTGCGGCACCGGCACCGTGAATGAGCGTCCGGAACGATCGGAATTGAAATTGTGCAGGGCGTATTCGTAATTCCACATGCCGCCGCCCAGATCGGTCGCCTTTGCGGCAAGGATGAATCGGCCTTCGGCCGGAACGTCCATGACCGTCTCGACGACATCGGGATCAACCGAACGCCAGAAGTTGATGGCCGGCTCAAGAAGATAATCCGGCCCTGTCAGCGTCATGTTGTAGGTAAAGCCGGATGGGTTGGTTACGAAGGCTTCTCGGTAGGATGCATTGTTCAGGCCGTTCCCCAGCGTCGCGTCGTCTGATGTTGCGTAGTGACCTTCGAGAAAATAGCGCGCGCCGACATTCTGCGCGGGCGCGAGGTCCGCGTCCTTGACCTGTAATCGCCGACCGATGGTGGCCGGAGGTCCGGGAGGAGGGAACGGCACCAGATTCGAAGGATACGGAAAAGAACCGGTATAAGCGTTGATGTGCCCGCGCGGGCCAAGTCGCGTTGTCGTGCCGTTCAGTTCGTTGTTATAGGGATCTGAACAGCCGACGCCCAGTGCCGTGCCATCGAACGGATCCGGCGTAATACAGCCGAGATTGCAGTAATTCTCAGCCAACGCGAGAAAGCCGTGCTTCACCCACGACATGCCGATCTGCTCGAAACGGCCGTCCTTGAGACGATACAGTTGCTGGCCGATGACCGGGTGCTTGTTGTTGGTTGCGCTCCAGGAGACGGGCACATCGCCGGGGTTGCATGAGATCGTGCCGACGCTGTAGCCGGTGATGCCCTGTGCCCCGACGCGGCCCCAGTTCCTCACGACATTCCATTGCGGCTGATTCGGATTCGTACCGGAACCGAAGATCGCGCCGACAACAACATCCGGACCGATCGGACACGGGCAGATCAGATCAAGCTGGATCGTCCCGCGCGTCGCGTTGCTGTAGCTGGCGACTTGAACGAAATAGGTGCGGCCGGGAACGATATTTCCAATGCAGATCGTGGAGAGGCGCGCAGGGCTGGGGCCACACTCATCCTCGCCGCAGCCCAGCTCATTTAATTGCGAAACCGGGCAACCGGACTCGCCGTCGTAGAGGGCGATCAGCGTATCGCCCCCGGGGCTGTCGCAGGTGCGCAACTGCACCGAACCGTGAGGCGAGACGAACTTGTACCACATCGAGCCGAATCCCTGGGCGGCGCCGTTCGTGCGACAACCGAACGGCGGCTCGTCGGGCGTCTCGGTCGCATACGTGTTGTCGAAGATCACCGTGTCTTCACAGCCGAGCATGATCGCGCCTTCGCACGTGTCATTCGGCGGCGCCGGGTTGCTCGTGATCGACAGCGTGCCTGTGCCTTGCTGCCCGCTGAAACCGCCGATGCGAATCAGGTAATACTCGTCTTCGAACACATTGAATGTCAGAGTCGACTGAAAGGCCGGTCCGCAGGAATCTTCGTCACAAACGTATGCCTGGTTTGGAGCGGTCGGGCAGATGTTCTTATAGATGGCCATCTTCGTGTCGTAGTTGCTGCTGCACAACGAGACGACGGCCCTGCCGCGATGTGGGGCCTGCCATCTGTACCAGATGTCACTGTTGACCGCGCCGCCGTCGGAGAAGCCGAAGTTGCAGATCGTCTCGGTAAACCCGTCGGTCGTGGCGCCGATATTACTGAATGCGTATGACCCGCTCGTGACTTCGATCGCATTGGCACAGTTGTCATTCACCGGCGGCCCGCCGCGCGGGGCGCCATCGTCGTTCACGGCATCGGCAGCGCTGAGCTTCAGCGCCAACTCGTCCGCCGTGAGCAATCGAGCCTCGTCGCCCTGCTTGGGAATGAAGTATGGGTTGTCGAGGGCGGTGATCTGATCGGTCGAATCCTCCGCAAGCGACTCCTCGATTTCTATGCGCGGATCGACCTCGACCGGCGGCGATTCAGCCGGATCGGTGACGCCCCACGCCGGAAGTGCCATCAGTATGACAATAAAAAACAAAAGAATGGCACGAGCCAAGCACTCACCCTCCTCAACTCCGCTGCCGACATCCGCGCGACGGCTGATCGACGTCTGGTCATCGCCGGCAGACAGGCCGCTGACGACGATCGCCGACGCACAGCGATGCGGATCCGGAATCGAGAACTCGACAGGTCGTTACGCCCGCTGCATCGAACGACCGCCAGGACAACTAGCCGCCGCTCGAGCAGATACGATCGACGCTTCGGAATCCCCTTCCCAACTGCACAGACAGGCTCCGCGCGAAGAACCTCCGCAAAGGCGATCGGAGCCATACTTGCCTATCTTATCCGACCTGCACGTCGTAAATCAACAAATCCTAAACCTGTCCGCGTCTCAAAGATTCTCCCAATTCGTTCAAAATCGTCAGATTTGCAGTGTCGGGAATCAACCTGAAGTTTCGAGAGTTTGCCTTCGCACACAGAAGTCGTAAATTGCGTGCATATCCGCACATTCAGATCACCCGCAACATCCTGATTGCTCTGGAATCCACTTCAACCGTTCGGTTTCGCTCGTGGCGCACGATTCGACCCGGTTCGGGCAAACACCCCCGTGGGCCAAGCGCCCAACAATGTGCCGGCAAGCACCTACAGATTCTCAGCCGGCGACTGTTGGCTACAGGGGATAACAGAAATCGGCGTGAACCGCTTCACGCGACTCACGCCGAATTCAGGACGCTGGAATTTCGAACCTACCCGGCGGAATCAGGCCCGCGGATGGCTGTTGTCATAATCTCGCTTGAGCTGTGCCGTCGTCACGTGCGTGTAGACCTGCGTCGTGCTGATCGACTGGTGGCCGAGTAACTCCTGCACGCTTCGAAGGTCCGCGCCGTTGTTCAACATGTGTGTCGCAAACGTGTGGCGAAGTGTGTGCGGGCTGATCGACGAATCGAGGCCGGCCATCGACAGATACTTGTCGAGCTTGCGTCGTACGCTGCGCGTGCTGAGGCGCTGTCCGTGCTTGTTGACGAACATCGCGTCCTGGTTGAACGTTGCGTTTCGCGGATCGCTTGATCGCATGGCCAGATAGCGCCCGATGGCCGCGATGGCCGTCGGACCGATCGGCGTGATGCGTTCCTTGCGGCCCTTGCCGCGCACACGAAGATGGCCGGTCTGCTTGTCGAGATCGTTCGCATTGAGTGCGACGAGTTCGCTGACGCGGACGCCCGTTGAATACATGGTTTCGAGCATGGCTCGATCGCGCGCGCCGAGCAGCGTTGTGTCATCCGGCGTGCACAGCAACTTCTTGATGGCTTCGATGTCGAGGAACTTCGGCAGCCGCTTTTCCTGCTTGGGCGTGCGAATCGTGGCGACCGGGTTCACCTGGATCAGCGAGCGCCGCAGGCAGAACTTATAGAAGCTGCGAAGCGTCGCCAGCTTTCGCGCGGCCGTCGCCTTGGAATACTCGCGCTCGGTCAGAAACGAGAGAAACGCTCGAATCTGATTGGCATCGACCATGATCAGCTTTTGCCGAACGGTTTCGATGTCAGTCGTCGTCTGTGTCGCAACGGCGACACCGCCCGCCCCGCCGACGGACTGTCGGCCCTGCGCGAGCGCGTGCGTGCCGTTTCTCGATACCGGCGCGGCCGCTTGAATCGCGGCTTCAGGCCCGCCAACGAGAAACTGGCTGAACTGATGCAGGTCGGCGGCATAGCACTTGCCCGTATGCGGGGAGAAGTGCCGCTCATACCGGAGATAGTTCAGAAATTCGGTGACCAGCGGATGCTCTTGACTCATGATCGCGACACTCTTCTCGGCGAATGGCCTTCCTGTTTGTTTGCCGCCTGGCTCGGTCCGCTCCGCGGCCTCCCACCCATGATCGACGCAGGCTCGAATGCCGCGGGGTCTAGTCGCCGCACTCGGCTCCGAACGCTCCGTTCGGAGGCTGTTTCCCTATCGGGCTATTGTTCCCGGTGCTTCATCTAAAACATTCCGGGGCTATACGCGCAATTCGTCTATTTCCGTTTCAATGCGGCGGCCCATCTGATAGCTCAGGACCGCGGCGTCAAACCAGTCAAAATCGGAGGCGCCATCACCGGCTAGTGAGGCAAAAGCGCCGATAACATCGGCTTCGTTACCGGGCTGATACCGGAAAAGGTACCGGTGCCCCCCCTTGACTAATGATAGCTGTCGAACGTCCGTATTCATGCCGGCTCCCGTGTTTTCGACGCCGTTACGAGCAGCAGCCGCCTGGACCGCTCCTGATTCATGAGACGCATGACGGCGTCGTTCCAGCAGAATCGGAGATAAAGCGACTGGACTTTCAGATACTGTCGCCAGCCCAGATGCGTTTTCATGCCATCCCGCGGGCCGGCGAACTTCTTCACCGCCGTCTGCACCCGATCGTGGCTGCCGTTGAGCACCCGTTGCACCTGGCTGGACGGCAATAGCGGATCGGCCATCAAAGATATCTCAAACGGCTCGGCCATTCTGGACGCCACGAGTGGCTCAAATGCCGCAGGCGACTCACGGTTCGGAGCGTACATCTGAAGAATCAGCCCCACCGTCGGCGTGTAGGCGTCATACTCCGTGATGCCCGCGACGAGTATCGCGTCCGCGCCGATCATCTCGCACACCGCGAGCGCATGCGCGGGCGATTCCACCTGCATGCGCCCTTGCGCCGCCAGCACGGCCATCACGCGATTGAGCGGGACCACCGTCACGCCGTCGACGTAAGTCAGCTCCGATGCAAGCAGATCGGCTGCGGCGATGGGATCCAGGCTGAATTCGCCGCTGAAGTTCAGCACCGGCGCCACCGCAATGGTCACGGGCTTGACGAAAGATCGCGGAATGGCTGTTTCGTCGCGTTCCTTGCGAGTTTGCGAGCACCCAGCGATCAACATGATCGCAAGCGGCCCGGCGCATTGGTTTAGCAATCTGCGTTTCATCGTCCAGTAATCCGGCTCAGCGCTTCGTTTGAATCAGTCCTCAAAGCCCGCATCGCCCGCGCTCGCCGCACGGCGGTCGCTGGCCGTCGTGGCCGAGGGCGAACTGCGGGGAAACTCGGCCGGTCGAAACGGCTTAATGCTCCAGATGGTCTCTACGTGAGACTCCCTCATGCTGAAAAACACCCGTCCATCGGTTGACCATGTCGGGGCAAAGTACTGTCCACCGCCGTCGGTCAGCCGTTGCAGCCCGCGGCCGTCCACGTCCACCACGCCGATGTCGCAACGGCCTGACACGCTTCGGCGTTGAGTCATGAATTGGGTCGACGGGTCGCTGTTCGGATCAATCATCGTGAAGGCGATCTGCAAAGCATCGGGCGACCACGCCGGCGCGATCATCGCGCCCGCGGGATTGGTCGCTATTTCCGTTGGAAAAAGCACTTCGTCGCCCTGAATGTCGATCGTCCAGATGCTGAAATAACGGCTGCTGCGGGCGCGAGCGCGTTGGTAGGCGATCTTGTCGCCCTTGGGCGACCATGCCGGGAAAAGCCCCTCGCCGATCAGCCGCTTAACGCCGGGGTTCTCCAGATCGACCACCCACAGGGTATTGCGATTCTCCTTGGGATCGATGCGACAGAAGACCAGTCGCCGACCATCGGGCGACCAGCTTGGGTGCATTTCCGGCATCGGATTGTTCGTGATCTGAATGGGATTTCGCCCGTTGGCATCGATCACCCAGATGTCCCACTGCCCCGCGCGGTCACTGGCGAAGGCAATGCGTCGGCCAGTCGGATCGAACTCCGGCTGAACATCGTTGGACGAACCATCGGTAATCTGAGTGATTGTCGCCCCGTCAACGGCCTTGACGTACAAGTGGCTGTTGTGCGAATTCCGCGTGGATGCAAACGCGAGGTAGCCGCCGGTCGGATCGACGCATGGATCGAAGTCCGCTCCATCCGCGCCGTTGGTGTGCTGCCGCAGGTCCGTCGCGGCGCGGCCTTCAAAGGCGGTGTCCGACAAGCCCGGTTCACGCCCGAAGAGTGCAAGATCGTCGGGCATGCCCGAATCGGCTCGGACGTAGTCCGGCGTTTCAACCGGCTCGGTCGCCCGGGCCGGACCCGCCATTCGCTCCGAATCCTGTTTGGAGCAGGCCGGCGCAAGTGTCACCATCATGACGCAGGTGATGAGTCCGCCTGAGAATATCCGTGAGATCATTTCCATCAAGCTCCCGCGCGGCGCGCCGGTTCGCGTTGCCTCGGCGATGATCGACGCGAGCGGCGTCGGAACGAACCGCAATGCACGCTGCCCGCGTGTTTATCGGCTGTCGAGTCGGACCGCATCACTCGCCACGTTCATCGTCACCCGCGCGAATTGTCCGATAAGCCGACGCCCATCTATCGACGGCGGGTAGACGCC
>CAZRFP010000097.1:0-16789 GCA_964599535.1 uncultured Planctomycetaceae bacterium | reverse complement strand
GACGGTCTCATAAATGTCGAGGACTTTGTTGAGCTGCGTCACCTGGATCGTGCCGCGCACGCGCTGATCGACGCGCACCAGTGCCACGCGCCGGCCTTCAAGGCTGAAGCTCTTGCTCAGATGAACCAGTGAACCCAGCGCCACACTCGGCGCGAACTTGACCCGCGACAGATCGAGCACAATCGGAACGCGCGGACGCTCGGCGGCCAGCGTGCCGACTTGGTCGACCAGTTCTTCGGTCGACACCTCATCCAGCGACCGGCGCATCACGGCCACCAGTAAAACCTGATCATGCGGCTCGACTTGCGTGACAGCGCTTTCAGACATGTCGCCCTCGCCGACTACGTCGCCCGACAGAATCGCCCGTGCGTAAGCAACCGTCCCCGACAGGAGTCGAACCTGTAACCTTCGGCTTCGGAGGCCGACACTCTATCCAATTGAGCTACGGGGACCGAGCATCCCAGAGGGACGGACAAATTGTAACCCCCCCGCGCGGCGGGGCAAGCGTGAAAGGCCCTTGTTTGAATGCGGCGCTGAACGAGATGAGCGTGGGTGCATGAGCATGGGCTACGAGCATGGATGATCGTGCGAGCGGCGCCGATTTGCCGAACGGGTCGCTTCGTGGCTAATATGGCACACTCAAGGACGGCGGGGGGCCGAAGGAACGGAACAAAGAACGGTAACTCAGGGATCGATACACTATGACGACCATCGCCGCACAAGATACGAAGACAGCCGAACATCTGAAAACCGCCGACGCCTACGGCGCGCACAACTATCATCCGCTGCCCGTCATCATTGAATCGGGCGAGGGATGCTACGTCACCGATGTCGAGGGCAACAGGTATCTCGATATGCTGGCGGCCTATTCGGCGCTGAACTTCGGCTACTCAAACGACCGGCTCATCGCGGCTGCGACCAAGCAACTCAACAAGGTTACGCTGACGTCGCGCGCGTTTCACAATGACCAGCTCGGACCGTTTTGCCGGGAACTGTGCGAGCTGACGGGCTACGAGGCCGTGCTGCCGATGAACAGCGGCGCGGAAGCCGTCGAGACGGCGGTCAAGATGGCCCGAAAGTGGGGATACAAGAAGAAGGGCATCGCGGCCGACAAGGCGGAAGTCATTTGCGCCCGCGGCAACTTCCACGGGCGCACGACGACGATCGTGAGCTTCAGCACGGATGAGCAGTACCGCGATGGTTTCGGCCCGTTCACGCCGGGATTTCCATTGGTGCCGTTTGGCGATGCGGAGGCGCTGGAGAAGGCGATCAACCGGAATACGGCGGCCTTTCTCGTCGAGCCGATTCAGGCCGAGAGTGGAATTCTGGTCCCCCCGGATGGTTACATCCGCAAGGTTCGTGAAATCTGCACGAAACACAACGTCCTGTTCATCGCCGATGAAATACAGACGGGCCTTTGCCGCACGGGCGATCGCTTCGCCTGGCAGCACGATGGTCCGGATGCCCGTCCGGACGCGATGTGCCTCGGCAAGGCACTGGGCGGCGGCGTCGTGCCGATATCCGCGGTGGTCTCGTCGAGCGAGATCATGAGCGTCTTCACTCCGGGGGATCACGGCTCGACGTTCGGCGGCAACCCGCTGGCATGCGCCGTGGCACGCGTGGCCGTCGATATGATTGCCAACGACGGCCTCGAAAAGCGGGCGAAGGACATCGGCTCATACTTTCGCACCAAGCTTCAGGCCGTCGGGGCGCCGGCCGTGAAAGAAGTGCGCGGGCGCGGTCTGCTGATCGGCGTTCAAATCAAGCCGGAGTTTCCCAAGGCGAGGTGGTTCTGCGAGAAATTCATGTCGGAGGGCATTCTGTGCAAGGATGCGCACGAAGATGTCATCCGTTTCGCGCCGCCGCTGATCATTGAAAAAAGCGATGTGGATTGGGCGATGGAACGCATCGGCCCGATTCTGCTCAGCGCTCAGGCGGTCAAGTGAAATAGTCGATCTTCGGACTCTCAGCGGCTCGTGATGGCACGATTGCGCTGAACCAGCGCGCGTGGGTCCTTGCGAACGGTCTTCTTCTTGTTGCCCACGGGCAAACGAAGCGCCTTCTGCGTGTTGTCCACCTTGAAGACCGCTGTCGTTCGGCCGCCCGATGCGCCGCTGGTGACGTAGGCGTACTTGATGCTGATATGCTCGGCATTGAGCTTGGCACAGATGTCGGCCAGCGCGCCGGGGCGATTGGAGAGTTCGGCGCAGAGCACCTCGGTCTCCGTAAAGCCGACGTTGATGCCCTTGAGCACATCCCTGGCTCGGTCAGGCGAACCGACGACCAGCCTGAATACGCCATGCTCAATGGAGTCCATGAGCGTGACGGCAATCAGGTTGATACGCTGATCGGCGAGGGCGTCGCAGACTTTTGAAAGGATGCCGGGCTTGTTGGTCAGGAAAACGGAGAACTGCGTAAGCGGTGTGAACATGGCGACCTGATTTCCCACTCGATAGAGGTGTGCGATTGGCGACTCCTGCTGGGGCCGCATCGGCGTCCGTGAGTATCATTATAGGGCCGCCCAGCCGCCGACGAAAACAGGATTCCGACCGTGAATCGAAGGCCTGCGGCACGGTATCCATTCGGCAAAGTCAGCCGTTTCACGCTCGCGATACCGCCGTTCGGCCGGGGTTGACGCGGTCGTCCGGACTGCTATACTGCGGGATTCTCGTTTGTCGTGTGTTGATATTTCGACGTGAATCGGAAGAACCGACTATGTCCTTCGTAACTCAGAAATGCTATCAAGCCAAGCCCGGCGAGGTCGAACGCAAATGGTACAGCGTCGACGCTGAGGGCAAGATTCTCGGTCGCCTGGCCGTCCGCATTGCGACGGTTCTGATGGGCAAGCACAAGCCGACGTATACGCCGCACGTGGATACGGGCGACTTTGTCGTCGTGACCAATGCTGAGAAGATCGTCGTCACCGGCAGCAAGGACGAAGAATACTCATACCCGAATTATACCTACCATCACGGCGGTCTGAATGTCACGTCGTACAAGGACATGCGCCGCAAGCACCCCGAGCGGATCGTCGAGTTCGCCGTGAAGCGCATGCTGCCAAAGAACGCGCTGGGACGACGCCTCTTGACGAAGCTGAAGGTCTACGCCGGACCGCAGCATCCGCATCAGGCTCAGCAGTGCGAGCCGCTGAAGTGTGACGCAAACTGACTTGCCATTTAGGAGTTTGAAGAAGTGTCCGACGAATCGACAGTCGTAAGCACCCCGACCAACGAGGCCGCCACAGCCGTCGCCGAGCGACCGGCCACCGGCGGCATGAAGAATGGCTACTTTTGGGGCACCGGCCGGCGCAAGACCGCCGTGGCTCGCGTGCGCATTCGACCGGGCGACGGAAAGTTCCAGGTCAACGGCCGTGATATTCCGAACTACTTCTTCTCGAGCCGCGATCGCGATGATGTCGTCGCCCCGCTCAAAGTGACGAAGCTCTTCGGCAAGTACGATGTTTTCGCCAATGTGGCCGGCGGAGGACCGACTGGTCAGGCCGGGGCCGTGATGCTGGGCGTCGCCCGCGCCTTGTTGAAGGTGAACCCCGAATTCACGTCCACGTTGCGAGACGGCCGATTCCTGACGCGCGACCCGCGCGAGGTCGAACGCAAGAAGCCGGGTCAGCCGGGCGCTCGCAAGCGTTTTCAGTTCTCCAAGCGCTGATGCCTGCTGGGCGACAAGCGCGGCGAAATCAACCATATCAGGCAGCCCGACGCGCACGTGCTTCGGGCTGTTTGCTTTTCATGGGCGCGAGCATCGGCATGTTAGGTTGCGACCGATTCTTCTATTACCCCGATCAGCGTGTGCGCTCCACGCCGGATGCATACGGGCTGGAATACGAAGACATCTATTTCCATACGTCAGACGGCGTGCTGTTGCATGGTTGGTTCCTGCCGGCCGCGCCAGGCTCGGACGTCGCGCCAGACGGCCCGCGCGGAACGGTACTCCACGTACACGGCAACGCGGCCAACATCACGGGCCACTACGAGTTCATCCGATGGCTTCCGGAATCGGGCTATAACGTGCTCGTGTTTGATTATCGCGGCTATGGACGAAGCGGCGGCGCAGTCAGCCGCGCCGGAACAATCCTCGACGCGGAAGCGGCGGTGGATTACCTGCATTCGCGCCCGGACGTGGACGCGCGGCGCGTCTTTGCGATCGGCCAGTCGCTCGGCGGCGCGGTGGCGATCGCGGCGGCGGCTCGTCGGCCGGGGCTGATTCGCGGCCTCGTCGTCGAAGGGGCGTTTACGCGCTATCGCGACATCGCGCGGCATCATGTCGCGTCGCACCCGCTGATGCTGCTGACGACATGGTGGTATCCGCTGCTGCTGAAGGGAGATCACGATCCGATCGATCATGTCGCCGACGTTTCACCAACGCCGCTTCTGATTATGCACGGCGGCACGGACCGTGTCGTGCCGGCCAGAATGGGCCGCGAGCTGTTTGACGCGGCGCGCGAGCCGAAAGAACTGTGGATCGCCGACGGGATGGACCATTATCAGGTGTGGGATGATCACGCCGAAGAGGCGCGACGGCGCGTGCTGGCTTTTTTTGAGAGGTCGCTGAGTGCGGGCCGTTAAGGAGGTCTCTGCCTTGGCGTTTTGATCTTGCCGTCGCGGATATCCGCGATCACCTTCGGCAGCAGCTCGTGCTCCAGCTTTGTCACTTGTGCCGCGAGTGACTCAGGCGTGGCATCTAACAGAACTTCGCAGCGCGATTGGGCGATGATGGGGCCGGCGTCATAGTCGTTATTAACCCAGTGGACCGTACAGCCGGTTTCCTTCTCGCCCGCCGCGAGCACGGCCTCATGCACGGCGCGGCCGTAGTAGCCCTTGCCGCCGAACTTCGGCAGCAGCGACGGATGAATGTTGATCACGCGGCCCAGCCAGCGCTTCGGCAGCAGCCAATGGCACAGCCAGCCGGCCTGCACGACGAGGTCCACGTCGTACACATCGAGGGTCAGCGTCAGATGATCGCTGAACCGCTCAACGTCGGGATAGTCTTTCACGCGGATGATGTCGACCGGAAGATCGGCCCGCTCGGCACGTGCCACGCCTTCGACATTCGAGCGCGACGACACAACGATCGCTATCTCCGCGCCGCGCAGCCGACCATCGGCGATGCGATCGATCAGGTTTTGCAGGCCGGTGCCCCCGCCGGAGATCAGCACGGCCATGCGCAGCGGGCCGGCCGTTTTCTCATCGCCTTGGCCGCGCTTCATGGGATGATGCCGTTCTTCTTGAGAAAGTCGCGAATGTCCTTCACGTACTGATCTTCGTTCGCGTCGCCGGGAAAGTCGTTGTGGCGGCAGTCGTATTCGATGTACGTCACGTCGCGGGCGAGCGCCTTCAGAGCGCGGCCGTGCGAGACCGGCACGATGTCGTCGTTCGTGCCGTGCTGAATCAGAATCGGGATGTCCAGTTGCGGTAATGCCCTGTCGGTGTCAAACGGGCTGCGCACGAGAAACGAGGGCGCGAGGTATCTGTTCGCGAACGGCCGAAGGCTCGTGAATGACGATCCAAGGATCAGCACGCGCGGCTTGTGCCGCAGGGCCAGTTGCGCCGCGACGCCTCCGCCCAGCGATCGGCCGTGATAACAGACGCGCTGCGGATCGACATCGGGCCGCTTAAGTGCTTCTTGAAGGAAATGCTCCGCATCATCGACAATGGCGCGCTGGCTCGGCTGACCGGCCGATCGGCCGTAGCCGCGAAATTCCGGAAGCAGTACGGAGCAGCCTAACTGGCGATAGCGTTCGATATTGTCGCCCTGCGAGTCGATGATTTCGGCGTTGCCGTGAAAATAGACGACGAGGGGCGCGGTCTTACCCGCCCTGGCGTCGGCGCAAGGGACGAACCATGCGACGACCTGATTGCCGTCTCCGATATCGCGCGTGAGAACATGCGTCGAGACGTCGTACTTTTCTCGTTGCGATGGCTCAGGCGCTACGAAGTCTGGAAAAATCAGCCAGCGCTGACTAACGAACAGCAACGAGCAATATCCGATGTACAAGATACCGACGCGCTTGGCGATGCCCACGACGCGCCGGCCGGCCGACGGCTTAGGCTTGGATTCTGTGTCATCTTCTTGGGGATTGGCTTTCTGTTTTTGTGGATTGGCATCGAGCATGACCGTATGTTGCTGCCCGACGGGTGATTGGGCAAGTGAAGTGCTTCACCACAAATCTGTGGTTTTTGGATTCCGATGATCAGAAAACCGCAGGAGTTCCGCAAGGTAACGTGTTTCCAGTCATAAAGTTAAGATTTCAGCAGGTTGGCAGAGATACTGGTTGCCCACTTCCAAGCCCCAGGCCTCCGACCCCGCGCCTCAGACCCACGAAATATTGTCTCGAAAATAGGAATAAACCTGAACGGAGCTTCGTTTCAGTGATGGAAGGGCCGTTCTTGGCCTCTTTTCGGCGGCCTGCTTATGGTCGCCGGTGTGGTTGTACCAGACAACTTGTGTTATGCCAGCGGGTGATCGTCGGCTCGCCCACCTGCTGGTTAATATGCCCACTCGGTGGTCGGATCGAGTGGGCTTTTCTTATTCTCGATCCGACACTACGACCTGATCTTTAGCCGGCGATAGCCATCGACCACATGCTGAACGATCTGAGCGAACGACTCGGGTCCGATGAACCCGCCCTCCGATTCAAGCATTCGGCCTTCAGGCGTCGTGAAGACGATCGTCGGGTAGCCGCGAACGCCGTATTTCTTCACCAGCTCCGCGCCTTCTTTCTCGCCATTGAGCTTGACCGCGACGACGCCGGACATCGCCGCGATGACGCGCGAATCGGGAAACGTCTTCTGATCGAGCACTTTGCACCAGCCGCACCAGTCGGTGTAAAAATCGATCATGATGGGCTTTTTCTTCGCTTCGGCCTTGGCCACGGCTGCGGACCAATCCGCAGCCCATTCGATCTGAGTGCTGGCGCGAACAGCCGGAGCGGGCGACGCGCTTCGCGTCCGCGATGACGGCGTTGGGGAAGCGACCGGCTCGCTCGTTGTGGCATACTCAACAGTGCCGACCTTGTCAGGCTCGTCGATGTACGCCATGTCGTGCTGAGAGCAGGCGAAAAAACTGACGGTCAACAGTGAGACACAGCACAACAGGCGAAATCGGCGATCAAGCATGGTGTAAAGCTCCTTGTAGTTCTCAGTCAGGCGTGCGATCGGCAGACGGCCGCGCAGGAAGGTTAATCTACCTATACTATGATCGACATAAAAGGGTTGCGGCCATACTGAGGAAAAAAACTCAAAAGGAGTATCCGACCCATGAAGACCGCGAAGAGCAACGGCATCAACATTACCTATGAGGTTCACGGCCGGGGCGACCCGGTTCTGTTCATCCACGGATTTCCGTTATCGCGCGAATTGTGGCGTCCAATGATCGAGCCGATGTCGGATCGATTTACGCTCATCATGCCCGATCTACGCGGAATGGGTGATTCCGAAGCGACGTGCGATGCGTCGATGGCGGATTATTCCGATGATCTGGCCGCGCTGCTGGAAGTGATCGGCGAGAAGCGCCCGGCGGCCGTCGTCGGTTTGTCGATGGGCGGATACGTCGCGTTTGAGTTTTATCGACGCCATCGCGATCGAGTGCGCGCGCTCGTTTTGGCCGACACGCGTGCCGAGGCCGACACGCCGGAATCGGCCAAGACGCGGCTCGAAACGGCGGAAAAAGTCATGCGCGAGGGCAGCGGCGTCGTGGCCGATGCCATGGCGGCGAAGCTGTTCGCCAGGAGCGCGTCGCCGGCCCTCGTCGAAGAATGGCGGGCGATCATGACAGCTACAAAGCCGATGGGCGTCGCGGCGGCACTGAAGGCCATGGCGTCGCGGCCGGATTCGACGCCGACGCTGAAAGATATCGTGGTACCGACGCTGATTGTCGTCGGCGAAGAAGATGCGATCACGCCGCCACCATTGTCACGAGCGATGCACGCGGGGATCGCCGGCTCGCGCATTCGCATGATTCCCGAATGCGGGCACATGCCGCCTGTCGAACGGCCGGACGCCTTCTCGCGCGCAGTGGGAGAGCTGCTGGGGTAAGCAGGGTTGATTTGTGTCAATGATCTGGCACTCGTTTTGAATCCAAGGCCGTCCGATCTGAGCTGCGCCCGTAATGAGGCGGCGGCGTTCCTCACGAGTCGTCGTCGACTTGTGTGATCGTACCTGAGGTCGAACCGCTTCCTTGTCGGTTCGAATGGCGTATGTCGCTGGTCCGTTCGTCAAACCGGTGCTTTGGATGGACGCGCCGTTTCCGAATGTCGTTTTCTCGCCGATTCGAGCGTTCGTCCGCCGGTTTCGCCTGCTCCTTCGGAGCTGGGCTAAGCAATGCGTCCCTCCGCGCCTCAATGAGATATGCCACGCCTTAGGCACTTCGCGTCAGCGCTCCACGCGATTTGTCGATGCGTCACGTGCTGAATCATGACGGACGGCCGTGGCCGCCGGGCACTTCGATTACTTCAAACGCGCGCGGAATCGCACCCAATTCCGGCTCCAGAACGCCGTGAACGCGCGGGATCATCCGCAGCGCCTCAAGAACCATCCATGCTTGTAGTGCCAGAATCACGGCACCCGCCGCCACGAGATGGTACTGCCGCATCGGCCACCAGCCGTCGTTGGGATTGAATAGCTGATACAGCATGGCCGCCACGGGAATGATGAGCATCGCGGCGGCGGGCAGGGCGATGAACCAGAGCCGCATTTTCCGCCGCGCGAGATAAAAGACGACAGCGGTGAACGCCAGCCCCGCCAGAAGCTGATTAACCGCGCCGAAGACCGGCCACAGCGTCATGCCGCCCTTGCCCATACCGGTCGCCCAGGTTTCGCCGGGCGGGGGGATGACGGCGACCAGCGCAGCAGAAAGAACGGCGAGCGCCGTCGCGCCTTGCGGGCGCGATAGCGGGGCGATGCGAAATGTCGCGGCCAGTTCCTGGATGACGTAGCGCTGCAGGCGCGTCGCGGTGTCTAGCGTCGTCGCTGCGAAGGATGCAACGAGCACGGCCATCAGCCCGACGGCGACGGGCCGCGGAATGCCGAGCGTGGTGACAAAGTTGCCGGCGCCATCAACGAAGGCGGAGACGGTGCGGGCGAGACCGCCGGAGGAGGACCAGGAAAAGTAACGATAATCCCAAGTAAGCCTGCCACTGAATACGGCGTGTGTTTCATCCTCAAATAAAATAGTCCCCTTGTCGATGATTAGTGGATTCGCAATATTGATCTGATACCCACCGATCTTAAGTGTATTGGCGGTGCTACTGTCCGGATTCGAATCAGCCTTCAGTAGTGTAAGCTGATCGAGTTGTTTGATCTCATACGTGCCAATTTCGACTTGAAGGCGCTGAACGAATTCCGGAGGTCTGGCTATGCCCACCGAGGCGAGTACAATGTCCTCATTGGGACTCATCCCCAAAGAAGTAAACCAGATGTCCGCACTTGAAATCCTAGTTGACTGCATCCCCAGCCCCGCGCAGCACGCCAAGATCACCAGCACCGCCAGAAACCCTTCCGTCAGCATCGACCCGTAGCCGACGAACTGCGCATCAGTTTCGCAGGCGATCTGCTTGCTGCTGGTGCCGCTTGAGACGAGGCAGTGAAAGCCGCTGATCGCCCCGCAGGCGATCGTCACAAACAGGAACGGAAACATCGGCGGCGCGCCCGGCACAGAAGATTGCACCGCCGGCGCGACGATCGGCGCGCCGCCCTCGTGGAAGAACGTGGCCGCGCCGATGCCCAGCACGATAACCGCCAGCCCGACAACGAGCAGATAGGCGTTGACATAGTCGCGCGGCTGAAGCAGCAACCAGACCGGCAGCGTGCTGGCGAAGTAGCAATACACGAACAACGCGGCCGACCAGAGGATGACGGGTGCGATCGTAAAGCCGCCAAGCGTTAGCGGCTGCACCTTAAACGCGAATACGTCATATTCCGACGCCAGCACGATGGCCGTGATCATGATCGCCAGCGATACGAGTGCCGGAAGCGTCGGGCTGAAGCCGCGGCGATAGACCAGCCACCCGATGACCATCGCCATCGGCATGGCGATCCACACGGCCAGCACGCTCGCCGGATACATATCGAAGATGTTGGCGATGACCAGGCCGAAGATGGCGAGGACGATCATCAGCGCGAGAAAGAGAATGAGCAGAAAGAGAATCTTGACACGAGGATTGATCAGCCGGCCGGCCACTTCGCCGATGGTCTGCCCGCGATTTCGGATCGAAATGACGAGCGTCGCCATGTCATGCACCGCGCCCATTAAGATGCTGCCGAAGATCACCCATAAGAGTGCCGGCAGCCAGCCCCAGATGACGGCCAGCGCCGGTCCGACGATCGGCCCGGTGCCGGCGATGCTTGTGAAATGATGGCCGAAGAGAATCTGCTTGCGCGTAGGGACGAAGTCCTTGCCGTCGTTGATCTCGCGGCTGGGGACGGGGGCGTCCTTGTCGAGCTTGAAGAACCGCCGCGCGAGCCATCGGCCGTAGGTGTGATAGGCGATGATGTAGAGGACGAGGCTGCCGACTGCGATGAAAAAGGTGGACATGCGTCGCGGCTCCGGATCGAACTGGCGTCCCGTCTCGGTTGATTTTCGGGGAGCATCGGCGTCTCGCCGGTACGCTCTCGCGGCCCGCTGATTCAATCGAGTCGGAGCACGAGCCGAACCGCGCAGAGTATATGCCGGCCCCGTGCGAGTTTCGAGCGGGCCGTCGGTGACTCGTCTCGCGGCGGGAAGCGTTGTTACCTTATGAAGGCCATCTCAAGTTCGCCAATATCTCCACTCAGTCAGCGCCGCGCAATCATCGCCACTAAATCAGCGCCGCGCCAACAGCGCCGCGCCCGTAAGGAAATGGCCACCTCTCCGCGCGATCCGAATCGCGAGCCGCGGCCGAATGTCGCCCGGCGAGCAGTCAATCGCTGCGCGGCCGCCGTTTGCCCATGCGCCGCACTTCGCAGAACGGCCCATCCGCGATAAGATGCGCGAGCAGCACCGGCGTTTGCCGCGATTTGTAAATATGCCCATGCCAGGGCGGGCCTGTAGCTCAATTGGTTAGAGCAGGGGACTCATAATCCTGAAATCATGGCGGAAGCCCCAAAGAATGAGGGCGAAAACCCCCAATAAGGCGGGGTGGCAGCTGGAATTGTACCCGTAGTGTACCCGGCCGATTTTGGAATTCGAAAGTCGAGACGACGACCCTTGTTCACTTTGGTACTGGTACAGTTTCAATTCATTAACCCGATAAGCTCCTCCAGCGTCCAGACATGATCGGCCAACTCCGCCGCCATTGCGGGAGTCCGACCGTTCAGGCTCATGTGTTTCCGGCAAAAATGTCGAAAAATATGACAAATAATATGCGGAGCATAAACTATTAACGCATAGCTACTTACGCCATCTTGCCCGCGCCGCTCGCTTTGCAATCTTTGTTCGTTCGGCTTTTGACAGCTTTTTCGCCCGCGCCCTGCCCCCTTTGCTCGCGCCCAGCTTGCTCAAGGCGACTGCGGCTGGATTGCGCGTATCTGCTTTCGCTGGCTCCGGCTTGTCCAACGGCTCGCCTGATAACTTCTCGCCGATCGCGCGTTCAACGACGGATCGGGCGATTTCAACGGTATCGAGGCGGGTTTTCTTTTTCGGTCGATGCTTGCTCATGCAAGCATGGTAGCGGATTCCGGACCGGACCGCCAAATTTCAAACTGTACCAGTACCTTCACTTTTTGTTAGCTTTACAGTCAACACGTCACTGCTTCAATTTCGGTTTGAGTTAGGAGAGGCCCCGACGCGGCGGTAAGCAGGGCTTCCGCAGCGCGACCGTGTTACGAGCACGATCGCCTTTTACACGCCGGAGCCGAACACCAAATCGGATTAAAACAAGCAGGAGATTGGCCATGATTCGTGGCGAAGACCCATAAGCGCGCGTTCCCGACGAAACTCTCGGACCTCAAGCCCGCCCCCTACAACCCTCGAAAGATCTCTGACGCGGCACTTCAAGGCCTCCAGAAGAGCTTGGAAGAGTTCGGCGACATCTCCGGGATCGTCTTCAATTCCAGAACCGGACATCTTGTCGCCGGCCACCAGCGACTCGAGGCTCTCAAGTCGAAGCTCGGCGATCGCGTTCAGCTCGAGAATGTTCGCGGCACGCCCTGCGTCACCATCAAGGGCACGACGCACGCGTTCCCCGTGCGCGTGGTTGATTGGCCAGTCGAACGCGAAAAGCTCGCCAACGTCGCCGCCAACAATCCGCTGATCGCCGGCGAGTTCACCGACGACATTTCATCCGTCATCAACGACTTGCAGGGCAGCGATCTCGTCCATCTCCTCGAACCGCTGCAAATCAATGACCTGGTCGGTTCCATCATGGCGTCCTCCGCCGTGCAGGCCGGCAACTGCGATCCGGACGAAATTCCAGAACCGCCGGACGACCCGATCACCCGTCCTGGCGATCTGTGGCTCCTGGGCGAGCACCGCCTGTTCTGTGCCGACAGCGCATCGCCTTCCGACGTCGATCGACTGCTCGCCGGCGCTCCGATTCATCTCGTCAACACCGATCCACCCTACAACGTGAAGGTCGAGCCGCGATCCAACAACGCGATCGCCGCCGGCAACTCCTCTTTCCCGGAATCAAAGAAGCGCACACACCACCAGAGCTTCGATGTGGCGCGGCAAGGTGAGAAGAAAGCGACCAGCCGCAAACTCCGAGCGAAGGACCGGCCGTTAGCGAACGACTTCGTCAGTGACGAGGCCTTCGACAAGCTTCTCGACGCTTGGTTTGGCAACATGGCCCGCGTTCTTGCGCCCGGACGCGGCTTCTACATCTGGGGCGGCTATGCCAACCTCGGAAACTACCCGCCATTCCTGAAGAAGCACGACCTGTATTTCTCGCAGGGTATTGTGTGGGACAAGGAGCACCCGGTTCTGACACGCAAGGATTTCATGGGTGCATTCGAGATTTGCTTCTACGGCTGGCGAAGCGGCGCCGCGCACGTCTTTCTGGGTCCGAACAACGCGACAGACCTCTGGCACATCAAGAAGGTCAACCCGCAATCGATGATTCACCTGACCGAAAAGCCGGTCGAGTTGGCGGTGCGCGCGATGCAGTATTCGTCGCGGCCCGGCGAAAATGTCCTCGATCTCTTTGGCGGCAGCGGTTCGACGCTGATCGCAGCCGAGCAGACCGGCCGAAAGGCGTTTCTCATGGAACTCGATCCGCTCTATTGCGACGTCATCGTTCAGCGCTACGAGACCTTTTCCGGCAAGAAGCCGCGGCGAACCCACGGCCACCGGGCGGCCTGACGGCGGCCCACGTTGGCCCAGGGGCCACGGGGCCGCAACCGGCGGCCCCGTGGCTACCCAGGCCTGGGTTTTTCGCCGTCACGCGGCGATGTCACACCAACGACACCGAAGGTCCCCGAATCAGAAAAACCGCTTATTTTCAGGCGAATTCAGTGGATTCCCGCCCCAAATGTTGTACCTGTTGTCATGCGTAACGCGAATGGTTCGCGATGCAGAAAGGTACGAAACATGCGACTCAAAGACCTGATCGAACAACTCCAGGATCTCTATGAAGAGATCGAATCCACCTACGACGAGAAGACTGCGGAGGCGACGGAGGTTCGCATCGCAACGCAGCCGCAGTGGCCATTCGAGAACGCGATCGATGACGCGGTGATCGTCGACATGGCGGACACGGATGAGGATGACGATGACGACGGCGAAGACGAGAGCAACGTCACGGTTTACATCGGCGAGGGCGAACAGCTCGGTTACCTGTCAGGCCATGCGAAGAGATGCCTCGGCTGGTGACACATGGTGATGAATGGTGACGAATAGTGACACGACGACGAAGGAGAATCCAATGAACAAGGCAACGGCCACAAACGAAGACAACGACATTCTGGAGATTTTCAATAGCCTCCGGATTACCAAGAACAAACATGATCGCCTCTTTGGCGGCCGCTGGGTGAATGGAATGATCGGCGGCCACAAGTTTGAGGCCCTGATTTTTCCTGCGAGCGCAGGCCGCGGCTGGATATGCCAGTTGACTGTTGAGCAAATCAAAGGCCGCAGAACCGTGGCGAGCTATTGCCTTGGTTGGGACAGGCGACCCGCCACACGAAAAACGCGGATCATCGTGGACGCCCTGGTCAAGGGCCTCACCGAGGCGTCCTTCTGAACACAAACTCCCATTCGAAACGAGGGCATTGAGAACAGGAGACACGCATGAAGAGAGACCAGGTGCGGATCGGCGGCACGTACATCGCCAAGGTCAGCGGCCAGTTGACCCAGGTACGAATCGATTGCGAGAGTCCGTACGGCGGATGGGAGGCGACGAACATCGCCACCCGAAGGCAGGTTCGGATCAAGAGTCCGCGCCGCCTGCGCCGAGCGGTGACGCCGGCGGCCGAGCCGGAGTACTTCGACCCGGACCGTTGTTACGTGACCGGTTGTCCAAGCCCGCCGGTGCTTGACCACTGTGGTCGCCCTACCTGCCAGATTCATTGGGATGTGTATTGCGCGGCGGAATCGCCGCAGGATGAAAACCATGAGCCCGCGATCGACGATCGCGGCGAACCCAACCAGGAGAAGACTGAGATGGCGAAGAAAACGAAGATGACGAACGGATCGAAGAAGTCAACGAAGGCCTCGGCGGCAACACGGCCGGCCAAGGACAAGTCGGCGGAGAAGAAGACCAGCGCCCTGGACGCGGCCGCGACGGTCCTCAAGAAGGCCGGTCAGCCGATGCGCTCGCAGGAACTGATCGCCGCGATGGCCGAGCAGGGTCTCTGGACCAGTCCGGGCGGCAAGACGCCGCACGCCACGCTCTACGCGGCGATGGTGCGCGAGATCAACGAGAAAGGCGCTGCATCCCGCTTCAAGAAGATCGAGCGTGGCCAGTTCGCCGCAAGCGTGAATGGAGAGTGATCGAAGATGCCACAAGAGCTTACGAGGAAGGAGACAGATGTGATGACCATGCCTACGCGCATCGAGAGGTTCTGTGTTGAGAATAACCAACTCGTCTATTCGGTTACACCGACTCGCGGGCGGCCCTATACAATTCGTTGTCCGGTGAACGTGTTCGAGGAGATCGCACTGGCGGTCGAAGAGACCGATGCAAAGGGGTTCGCGGCTGCCGAGTTGGCCGAACGATCGAAGGCGACTTGGGTCCAGACCTGCGCTGTCTTGGCGTTTCTGCACGAGCTAGGCTTCATCAATCGGCAACGTCGGCGGTATTACCGTGCAATCGGCTACCTGTATCTCGAAGCGATGATCGAGTTCTATGCCCTGACCGGAAAGGACGCGTGAGAAGATGTCGATCACGAACCCGAATCCATACGAGGACAGGAACCTCGTCTGCGAGAGCGACGCCTGCCCCACCTGCGGCCAGCGTGATGCGGATGAGTTGATCTGGATCGACGACGACCGCGTCGAATGCCAGCGCTGCAAGACCATCTATCGGCCCGGCGCGCAGGCCGAATAGCCCTTGGTGTCGCACCATCATCAACGCCTCGGCTCCAACCGAGGCGTTGTCTTGTTACAATCCCGCGTGATGTCGAAGCCGCCCAATGTCCACGCGCGCAAGGTTTACCTTCGCACGCTCGAGCTAGGAGCCAGCCCACGCGAGGCCGCCGCGTTGGCCGGGCTCCCGATGGCCGCATTCGCCGCCCTGGCGAAAAGCGACGCCGCCTTCCACGCCAAACGCCAGAAGGCTCTTGCCGCCACTGGACGTAGCACCTCCACCGGTCCGCAGGAGGTCGCGCTGTCCCAGGACCAGGTCACGGCGTTCTGCGCATTGATCGAGCGCAACTTCTCCGAGGACGAGGCCGCTAAGATCGTCGGCGTTGCCCCCACAACCATGCGCAAGGCGATCAAACGCAATAAATCCTGGGGCGACATGCGCGCGCGGGCACGTGCCAGAGGCAACGGTCTGGGTCTTCGGGCGATGCTGATCAACTGGGCCTACGAGGCCATCAAGGGCGACAGCAAGAACGCGGTCTTCGCGTTCCGAATGCTGGTGGCCAACAACCCGGACTGCGGACTGATCGATCCCGAGCGTGTGGACGAGATGCGGGATCAGGGTGAGGCACGGTTCGTTGACGCGATTGTCCTGCGGCGCGCGGTCGATGAGGCGCGCGCACGAATGCTTACGCTTCAATCTGTGGAACCGTTGAATCCCCAAAGCGCCCATGAAATCATCGATCAGGTCTTGCACAACACACCCTCAAGCGGTGACAATGGTCGGCACGCTCAAGGCACCCAGGAGTAGACTCGCTCCAGCGCACGCAACCCCACGTATCACACATGCGCATCAAAGCGCGGGCCACGATGGTATTGGCCCGGAGAACGCCACCGCCGCGATCGTCGGCGGGCGGAATCATCATCACCCATCCCGAAAGCATCGGCGGCGGTGAAGCCTTCGATTGTTGTGTGATCGACGTCGGTCCGCCCGGCATCGACGCGCGTGGGCTGCACGTCACCAGTCCGGTGGGTGTAGGCGATCGGATCCTATGCCCACCCCACGCCGGCGAGAAGGTCTGCGAGCGCGACGGCGACGAGGTCTGGGCGATCGACTGGTCCGACATCATCGGCATCGTGAAAGAATGATGGGACGACCGTGCCATTCCTTCGCACCCTGCACAAGCGACGCCTGCGCCACCGCAGTGGCAGTGCGGTCACGCTATCGGATGCCGATCGCGAAACGCTGGCGTTGGTCGACCAGGACCCGAGGTTCTTCTCGAAGTTCTGGTTTCAGTTCGACCTGCTCGATCACCAATACGAGATCGCGCAGGCCCTG
>CAZRFP010000096.1:0-16988 GCA_964599535.1 uncultured Planctomycetaceae bacterium | reverse complement strand
GCCGATCCGTCCGTCAAGTCGCCGTAATGAAGAAACAACCGCGTGCCGGGAAGACGCGGGTCTTGATAGAAATGATCGAGGCGGTCGGTGTTGAATGTGCTCGCCCGGCGGATCAGTCCGTGGACCTCATAGCCCTTGTCGAGAAGCAGCTCGGCAAGGAAGCTGCCGTCCTGCCCTGTGATTCCGGTGATGAAAGCCCGTTTGGTCATGCCTGCAAGCCCGACGTCGGTCGCCCCACGCTGTGATACTCAATGCCCACACGCGCCATGAATGCGGGATCATACAGATTGCGACCGTCGAACACGACCGGCCGATTTAGCGCCTGTTTGAAGGCATCGAAGTCCGGCGTTCGAAACTGCGGCCAGTCAGTGAAGATCACCAGCGCGTCCGCGCCGCGGAGCGCTTCGTAACCGTCGTCGTGATAGCTGACCGCCTCCGACGCGAGCGTACGCCGGGCGTTGCCCATCGCCTCCGGATCATGCGCCCGAATGCGAAACCCCTGTGCCAGAAACATCCGCACTGCATCAATCGCCGGGCTTTCGCGAATATCGTCCGTGCGACCCTTGAATGCCAGTCCCCAGATGGCCAGCGTCGCATCCGGCCGACCGTCAAAGTATGCCAACACGCGCTGAGCGAAGCTGCGCCGCTGAAGTTGATTCGTCTCGTCGACCGCCGCGCAGATCCGCGTGCGATAGCCGACGGCCTCGCCCATCTGCGTGAACGCCTTGACATCCTTGGGAAAGCACGATCCGCCGTAGCCGACGCCCGGAAAGAGAAACGCCTCGCCGATCCGCGCGTCGGAGCCGATGCCGATGCGCACGGCCTCCACGTCCGCGCCATAGCGCTCGCAGAGATTCGCCACCTCGTTCATGAACGAAATCTTCGTCGCCAGGAGCGCGTTGGCTGCGTACTTGGTCATTTCCGCGCTCGCCGCGTCCATGACGAGGATGCGCTCACGATCAAACGCGAACGGCGCATAAATCTGCTTGAGTATTTCGCACGCATGATCGCTCGATGTACCCAATATCACGCGATCAGGCCGCGTAAAGTCTTCGATGGCCGCGCCTTCCTTCATGAATTCCGGGTTGCTCACTATGTCGAATGGATGCGTTGTCAGTTCGGCGAGACGTTCGGCGATCCGCCGGTGGGTGCCGACGGGAACGGTGCTTTTTGTCACGATGATGCGATAGCCGTTCATCGCGCGGCCGATCTGCTCGACGACATTCAACACCGCCGTCAGATCGGCCTGGCCATTGCCGCCTTCCGGAGTTCCGACGGCGATGAATACGACGACGGAGTCCTTAACGGCGCCGGCCAGGTCCGTCGAGAATACCAGACGGTTCGCCCTGACGTTGCGCTGGATCAACTCGCCGAGGCCGGGTTCATAGATCGGTACTTCGCCCCGCAAGAGACCGGCAATCTTCGCCTCATCCCGGTCTACGCAAATCACGTGATTTCCGGCATCCGCGAAGCATGTGCCGGCCACCAGCCCGACGTAACCCGTTCCGACGACACTCAGCCTCATTCAAAGTCTCAATCAATGAAGTCCCGGTCCGAGGCGCGCCGTTTAGCCATCGAGCAGCAACGGCCGGCCTCCCAATCGAGCGCTGCCGTGATGGACGAAGCCCGTGGCAACGCAATGGTGCCATGATAACCGCTGCCCGTTTCCGAGCCACCATCGGGCCGAAACTTCCGAACCCGGTTTGAATTGCTGAATAAATGGTTGTATGGCCGAAGCCACGACTATGCAAAGCGAGGTACAGGCGTCTCGCTTGTGTCCACATCGCCGAGTTGTCGGCGCCACGGCCTTGGGGATCGCTGCCTAATACGCCAGTGCCGCCGAAAAGAACTTAACGGCGTCATCACAGATCGCTGCCGAAGCATCGTCGGTCGGCGCGACGTACGGAGCCAGTCCATGCTGCGCCCACTGCCGACTACGATAGCCGCGATGTCGGCCGTCGTGACCGTTGCGAATCCACTCGCGCCGCCATTCAATCTGCGTCAGCTTCTCGTGCGTGAGGGGCGTGCCATCCGCGCCGATGAACCCCGTATGGCCCGCCGATAGGGTCTTCTTTCGATCAATCGTGCCGAAAACGGTCGTGCCCCAGCCGACAACGGCATCGGCGCGGCTGTGAAAATTCACCACTGATCCGCACTTGGCGAAGATGGTGGATAAGTCGTAGTCATTCGAAACGGCCGCCGCCGTGAGGATCAGGCGATCGACCTGTACTCCCTCCGGCAGCATTTCAATCGCCATGATTGCAAGCCCGCCGCCGCCGCTGTTGCCAATGACCACCAGCGGCATGTCAGGTCGTTCGTCGCGAATCCTCGTGAGGCGATCGGCGATGCCTCGGGCGCGAGCGAGGTTGGCCTCAAAGTCCGCCAGATTCCTGAGCGGCCGGCGATCCGAATCCTCCCACGGAATGATCTCGATCCGATAGGGGCACGCCGCGTCAAGCAGCCCGTCGCGCATTTCGAAAAGTGTCGCCGCGTCGCCGATGATGCCGGGTATCAACACAACCGTCCCGGCGTCGTCAACGACGCCCGCCGTGACGACCGGCGCAGACGAGACCATCGGCGAAGTTTGCGCGACTTCTCCGTCATGTGCGACGCAGCCCAGCGTCGAATACAAGCCGAACAGCAGCGCCCCCGTAGTGCGGCGCACCCCGGTCATCGGCGCCCTATGGGCCATTCGGCAGAGACGCGTTTTCAATTTCTCGGACATCGCTCTTGCAGTTCTTACCCTATGATGCACTGTTCAGGCGACCCCGCTGTTGGCCGCCTCACCCGCGTATACGCAAAACGCACGAAAAAAATGCGAGGTCGCTACAAAATACTATATGCCTCGGCACGCGGCGGTTCGCGCGCGCCCGGTCATAACTGCCCCATTTCGGGGCGGTCGATTCTGCGACAAGCACCCTGGGAGATGACATGACGACAACTCACTGGAACGACGATCTGAGCCGGGCCGCTGCGCTCTTTTCGAGCGGCGATTTCAACGCGTCTGTCAAGATTTTTGAAGACATCTGCACTCGACCGGAACTCACGCCGACGGACCGGTCGTATATGTACCTCAACCTCGCAACCAATTATGAGAGCCTCAAGCGTTATTCAGACGCCGATAAAGCGCTCGATGAAGCAGGTGTCTGCGCCTTGCAGAATTATCTCTTCGTCGAGCAAACGCGCGCTGTTTATCTCATTCGCGTCGGTCGATCGGCCGAGGCCGTGACGGTGATCGAGCAGCTTCTCAAAAACAAAGCGCTATCGGCCGACGGCCGCGCGGCGTGCGAGGAGAACCTCAAGATCGCCCGGCAATACGCCAAGTCCGGGGGCGCTCCCACTCTCAACGCCGCTTCCGCTGATGCCGCGAAGGTCCGATACACCGAAGCGCCACACACGCCGCTCTAATGCACAACCCTCGGATCGCGGCCGGATCGTACGCTTAATCATCGGGGGGATGGCTCCGCGCGGCGGCGTGCATGCCGTCGCGCGGGGCGAATTTGCTCCTGCCCGACCTCGTTTCAGCCGAAATAGCTTGCACGCTTATGGACGCACTTTCTTCATCCGTCGTCGGACTACGGCTCGCCGAGACCACCGCCTCGATTCAATACGCGGTCGCCGCACGCGTGCTTCAGGCTGGCCAATCGAGCGGCGACGTCGCCCTCAAGCTCATCGAGGCCGCGCAGACATCCTTCGATCAGGCCGTGGCAAACGTCTCCGACGCCCTCAGTGCGCAGCTTGATCTCTACGCCTGACGCCCTTCCCCGCGACGAAAACCGCGCCTTCTGATACAACGTCGCCGATGAGCCAGAATCGCCCGCTGACATCCACCGCGCGCGGCCGCGCCATATCGGTGCTGATTGAATCCTACGAAGGTGATGAACGCTGCCATGACCTGCTCGATGAATTGCAGTCGGAGAAGCCGCTTTCCCCGCCCGATGCGGCGCTCGCGGCGGAACTGGCGATCGGCATCTCGCGTCATCGGCTGACCTGCGAGCACATTGCGTCGCGCTTTTATCGTGGACGCTGGCAGGGCCTGCGCGTGCAGCAGCGCGTCGTGTTGGCGGCCGGCGTCTATCAGCTTTGCTGGCTGGACCGCATTCCGGATTACGCCGCCGTCGATGAAACGGTGCGAATCGCCGCTCGCTATGGCAAGGGCTTCGCCGCCGTGTGCAACGCGATTCTGCGCAAAACATCTGAACTGCGCGGCGAACCCGTCGCGCCGTCGCCGGATCATCCACCGAGGCGCTACGTACCGCTCGATCACACGCGCGGACGGTTGTTTGCCGAAGACGTGCTGCCCGATCCGTCGCGGCGGCCGCTGGAATATCTCATCGCGGCATATTCCCATCCGTCGTGGCTCGTTGAACGCTGGCATCGGCGGTTTAAGCCGGTCTTGTGCCGACAGATTCTCGAGTCCGGTCAGCGACGCCCGCCGCTGTCGCTTCGACCCAACGCGCTGCGAATCACGTCAACGGAACTGGCCGAGCGACTGAGCGCGGAGGGCGTTCAGTCCATTGAGATCACAAACGGCAATGCCGTCATCGTGCGCGATGCGGTGACGGCGTCACAGTTGGCCGCCGTGCGAGACGGGCTGTGCCAGCCGCAGGATGCGACGGCCCGGATCGCCCTTTCGCTGTACCCACCGAAGCGGGGACAATTCGTCGTTGACCTGTGCGCGGGCGTCGGCACCAAGTCCACGCAAGCCGCCGAGATGATGGGCAATGAGGGCGTCGTATTGGCAGCCGACATCAACGCCGGCAAGCTGACTCGAGCGGAAGAGGCGGCGCGGCGACTGGGCATCGGCATCCTTCGCACGGCGTCGAACGACGAACTTGCGGCAGCGATGGCGTCGATTGGGCGCACACCCGACTTGGTGCTCGTCGATGCACCCTGTATGAATACCGGTGTGCTTGCGCGTCGACCGGAGGCCCGCTATCGCGCAAGTCAACGGGCGCTGACGGAAGTGGCCGAACTGCAATGCGAGTTACTGCATCGCGCTGCGGAGATGGCCGGCGAGTCGACCGCGATCGTCTATTCAACGTGCTCCCTTGAGCGCGAGGAAAATGAAGAGCAAGTGGCAAACTTCTTGCAGGACCACTCGGGCTGGGCGCTCTTCGAAGAGCGATTCACGACGCCGACGCTCGAGCATGACGGAGGATACGCGGCGCTTCTTCGCAAGGCCTGAAGTGAAAAGCGAACGGTTGTCGCCTACTCGAAGATCATGCCCGCATAGCCGACCGTGTCGTCCGACTGTTCGTTAAACATCGCCCGGCCGACTTCATGGCTGGTCGTGTGGTGGAGCAGCCGCGCGCGCTCAGCGCCGAAGGCCTTGCACGCGGCGAGCGTCGCGGCGATGGCCCCGCCGCCGCAGGCGTTGCGGTGGGTGACGGCCTCCTGCACCGCGTCAGACTCGCGCATCTCAAGCATGAGATCGATCATGCGCCGGTCATTGACTTCCTTCGACCATTTCAGCGCGACTTCGCCACGACCTTGCGGCGTGAACCGGAAGCCGGGACCGTAATGCGTCAGATCAGTCGAACAGAGGAACAGCGGCCGCACGCCGTAGTTTCGACAGGCCCGTCCGACAGCCGCGCCGAGGGCCGTGGCCTTGTCATTCACCGGGACCATGATCGGCACGATCAGCGCATCCGGCAACAAATGCTGAATAAACGGCACTTCGACTTCGATGCTGTGTTCGTGTTCATGGGCGTGGGGATCGGCGTCGAGCAGACCAGTCTGCCCCATCAGACGCTCGCAAAGGCGGTCATCGACGCGCGCCTGGCCCAGCGGCGTCTCCCACGCGCCCGAGGGAAAGATCGACGGCGCCCCGCCATGCAGCACGTGGATCGCCCCGAAGACGATGACGGCCTGCGGATGCGGCCGCCGCGCGATTTCCTGAATCACGCGCACCGCGACCGGTCCGCTGAACACCCAGCCGGCATGCGGCACGACGCCGCCGATGATGCGTTCGACCGATGTCACATCCGAGGCACACGGCATGTCGGCGGCGCGACGGAGGCAGTCGTCGATCGACTCGATGCAGTGCGACTTCGACGCGGCGTAGAAGCGTCCGGCGAATTCGGCTTCTCGAATCATCATGGCGGCGTCTCCGATCGGATTGACTTTGCGCACGGTTCAGGCGGCGCCCATCCATCGCGAATGGCCCTCTGCGCACCGTGTACGGTGAATCGGACAGCGATCCCCGCGTGAGGATTTTAGCACGCCATCGCGACCGATACGCCGTGGCTTCATCTCCCGGATGGCGGGCCGATTCGGTCCGCCGAGCCGCGGCTCCTGACGGACGAGCCTCGGATCGTGCGACACGGATCGTTGGACCGAGCGCACTATTCAACCTCGATCGGCAAGAACCGATCGCCCGGCTGAATGTGCCGACCATTAACATAGTCCTGCCATGTCATCAGCTTGCCGCTTGAAGGCTTGATTTCGAGAATCGACAATTCGCTGTCAACCGTCTGCACGCTCATCATCGGCGTTACGACGCCCACATCGTCCGCCGTCGCGGCCGGCGACGTGCGGCCTTCGTATGGCACGGCGCGCGCCAGCGTGACGATCTCATCGCGCTTGCCATCGGACGAGACAAAGCGGCACATCGCCCCGGGCCAGGACCAAAGTCCGCAGATGCGGCTCGCGAGTTTCGCGACGGGGATGTCAAATCGAATGCAGCCGTCGCGTTTGCTGAGCTTCGGCGCGAGTGTCGCCTTTGCGGCATCTTGCGGCTCGCCAGGCCGCTTCGGATCAGCCTCCAGCAGTTTCAGCGTCTCGCGTACGGCGTCGCAACCGATCCGCGCGAGGCGATCGTGCAATTCGTCGGATGTCTCGTCCTGCCCGATTCCCGTGCGCCGCTGCATGAGGATCGGACCGGCATCCATTTTTTCGACGAGGCGAAAGACCGTCACGCCGGTGAATTCGTCGCCGTTGATGACAGCCCATTGGATCGGCGCCGCCCCGCGATAGGCCGGCAGCAGCGATGCATGAAGATTAATCATGCCCGCGGGAAACGCGGTCAGCAGTTCCCCGCCGATTTTCTGCCCAAACGCGGCGACATAGCCCAGATCAGCACGAAACGCCTTCAGTCGCGCAACGACTTCCGGCGCGTTCACATTTTCAGGACTGATGACTTCCACGCCTGATTCCAGCGCCGCCTGCTTGAGCGGCGTCGGCTTTGGCGACTTGCCTCGGCCGCGCGCACGATCGGGCTGCGTCACGGCGGCAACAATTTCGTGGCCGTCGAAAGCGATCGAGTCGAAGGTGGGAATCGCAAACTCGCCGGATCCGAAGAACAGTACGCGCATGTGTGATTCCCTTCACGCGGCGAAAGCGGCGACCGAACCACGCGCCGTCGCGGCATGGTGTTGATCAGCGTGCGTCACTTCCGCTTGAACTCCGCTTCCAGCTTGCGAAGCTGCTTGCGATTGGCGATCTTGTCGGCCTCGGACATGTTATCGATGATGAGCCGGCCGTCGAGATGATCGCACTCATGCTGCCAGCATCGAGCCGCCAGATCGACCCCCACGGCCTCGATCGGCCGACCCTTCAAATCGCTGGCCGTCAGCCTACAAGCCTTCGCGCGGTGCTTGTTGACCGTCACCTCGGGTATCGACAGACACCCCTCCTCGCCGACTTCATCGCCCTCAAGGTCCGTTAACCGCGGGTTCACGAAAACACAGTCGTCCTTCGGCTCGCCGGTGACATTGCACACGAAAAGCCGGATGTTGAGGCCGACCTGAGGCGCGGCCAGGCCCACGCCCCGATCCTCCCGCATCAGTTCGAGCATGCGCGCGGCAATTCCCGCGAGCTTGCGGTCGAATGCCTCCACCTCTCGGCAGCGCTTCTTCAATCGTGGGTCTGGATAATGAATGATCCGCAGCGATGCGACGTTCATGTCGTTCAAATTGACGCTCCCCTGAAGGGCTGGTTTCTGCTAGAATGATTGTAGCTACCAGGGCGGCTTCTGAATACCTCATCGACACGGTGCGAGAGTCGGCCGCGCAAGCGACGGGTGGCGACAAGGAAATCCGTCATCCGCCGGCCACGCCGCGCGGAGCTCCGACGGCAACGAGCGATCCTGAGCATGAGCAACGAAGGCGAAAACGCCGGCCCAGCGCCGGCCGGACAACATACGACCGAGCGTCTCGTGGGTTTCCGCGAAGGCCAGGAAAAGGCGCGTAAACTCTTCGCCCACGCCGAAAAAGCGGAATCCGCCCGCAACTACGATTATGCTGTTGAGCTGTTCGTACAGGGACTGTCATATTGGCCCGACGCCATCGATGACGGCCTCCGTAAGCTTTGGCTCGTCGCGACGAATCGCCTGCGCGTCGGAGGCAAGCCGCCGGGCTTCATGCTGGCGCGTAAATATCCGATCGGCGGCAAAGACTACGCCAAGGCGCTCAACAACGCACTGCACCTCTTCGGATTGAATCCGAACGATCTGTCGTACATCGAACATATCCTGCACCTCAGCGCAAAGGCCCACTGCGATGCCGTCGCCCAGTGGATTTCGCCGATTCTCACAGCGGCGTACAAGAACGCAAAGAAACTGAGCGCCACGCACTACGAAGCCGCCTGCCAGTCCATGCAATTCTGCGCCGATCTGGCCATCGAATTCGACAACGACGCAGGCGCGATGGAGATCCTCCGATGCTGTATCGGCGTGGCTCAGATATGGGCGCAACATTATCCCGACTCGCCGGCGCCGGCCAAAGTCATCAGCGATGCATCGAGCAAGCTGACGATCGTCAAGGGCCGTTTCGCCAAGGCCGACGGCTTTACAGATTCGCTCAAGAACGGTGACGCCCAGCAGGATGCACAAGACCGGGAGAAAAAAGTCCATACGGTTGACCGAAATCGGCAGCTCGTCGAAGCCGCGCGGCGCGATTGGGAGGCCAATCGCGCCGTGGCCAATAAGCTGTTGAACCTCGTCACCCTGATGATCCGAATTGAAACCGACGAGGCCGAGAACGAAGCAATACGCCTTCTGCTTGAAGAACACGAATCAACAGGCAACTACATCTTTAAGCACAAAGCCGACGAAGTTCTCATACGACAGCTCAACCGCCATCTTTCGAGCATCGTCCAGCGCGTTAAGGCCGACCCGAACAACGAAGACCTGCGTCGCGAATATCACGCCCACATGGTGCGCCAATCGGAAATTGAAACACGCATATTCGAGGATCGCGTGCAGCATTATCCGACGGACTTAAAAGTGAAGTACGAGCTGGCGTTGCGGTACTTTCATGCCAAACGCTACGACGACGCGATTCCCATCTTTCAGCAGGCGCGCGCCGATGCCCGTCTTCGCACCCAAAGCCGGCTTTACATCGGCCGATGTTTTTACGCGAAGGAGTTCTACGATCAGGCGATCGAGGTTCTGAAGCGGGCGATTGATGAAATGGACATCCGAACCGGCTCCGTGGCCAACGACGTTAACTATTGGCTGGGACGAGCCTTAGAAGCGTCCGGCGATACGGATGGCGCCCGCAGGGCCTACGGTTATTTGATCCAGCAGGACTACAATTATCGCGATGCCCGTCTGCGGCTTGAGAAGCTTGTCGCCGACAGGAAAAACGATTCTAATAGCTAGGCTTGGTCGAATCGGCGCGTGAGCGCTCGAGCGGTCGGCGTTTTGTATTCAACGGATCGCGATACGCCCGCGACTCCAGAAGACGATTGAACCTCAGCGAGGAGTTACTTGGTGGCACGTTCACTCTCATCCCAGAAGCGGCAGCGTCAGAACCTGCGACGCGCCGAGCGCAACAAGGCCCGCAAGTCGGAATTGAAGACCGCGATACGCAAAGTGCGCGACTCCGTGGCATCGAAGAATATTGACGCCGCGGAAAAGGCCTATAACGAAGCGGCGGCGCTGCTCGATCGCAACGGCAATCGCTTCACCATCCACCCACGCGCCGCGGCGCGCAGCAAGAGCCGCCTTGCCCGACAGGTCAACATGCTGAAGAGCGCGAAGTAAAGGCGCTCCGCGATGGTCGAAGATGTGCCATCGCCGTACTGTCGTTGAAGACGCAGGACATGCCCCGGTGCCGTAGCACCGGGGCTTTTCTTTGGTGATCGGCGCTGCCGAGTCACTGAGAACCATGCCATCAAAGGCGAACGTTGCGTGTCGTCGAGCCACGAAAGCTGTTTCGTTTCGCGCGCCGGGCTGAAGCTCGCGCACGCGCTGAATGTGTTCGGCGTCGATCCGCAAAGCTGGATCTGCGCCGACATCGGCAGCAACGCCGGCGGATTCGTCGATTGCCTGTTGCAGCACGGCGCAAGCCGCGTATATGCCATCGAGCGGGGCTACGGCGTGCTTGACTATCGCCTGCGAAGCGACAGGCGCGTCGTCGTGATGGAGCGCACTGACGCCCTGCATGCGCGTCTCCCTGAAAAGGCCCGACTCGTCACGATCGACGCGGGCTGGACGCGGCAGCACGTCATCCTGCCCGCTGCCCTTCGGTTGCTCAATGCCGACGGCATCATCATCACACTCGTCAAGCCGCACTACGAAGCCGACGCCGAAAAGCTCGAAGGCGGCGTGCTGCTGGGCGAACATGTCGATGGCGTGCTGGCATCGGTCGACGCGGACATCGGCACCCTCGGTCTGTCCTGTGTCGGCGAAGTTGAAAGTCCGATACGTGGTCACGGCGGCAACCGGGAGTTTCTGCGACTGCTCCGGCGCGATGATTCAACGCACACACCCTGATTCTCTGGGCCGAGAATGACAACGCTTCGTGCCGCGCATGACTTAAGCGGCCGCTTCGATCCGAACCCACAAAGGCATCCGATCGATACACTCATGCTGGCATGGATGACCCAAGCCCGGATCGCGCCGCTGAGCCTTTCGCCGGTCACCGGCAAAACTCCTATAATCCGCCCCTTTCCACGGCGCTGACGGACCCGACGCATGCGTATCCGCAATCGCAGTTTCATCATCATGCTGAGCAAGACGCTCGCGCAGGCCTCGACCATTGCGCTGGGCATCTGCCTCGTCCGCATGATCGACCAGACGCTGTTCGGAACCTATCGCCAGATGATCCTGGCGCTGGCAACCGTCAGTACGCTGCTTTCGTTACAATTGGAAGACAGTCTGTTTTATTTCGTGCCTAAAACGCGGGTAGACCGTCTGCGGCCGCTCCTGTTTCAGACCGCACTACTCGGGCTTGGCGCATCCGCGGTTAGCTCGCTTGTGCTTTTTTTCGGCGCTGACACACTCTCGGCATGGTTCGACAACCCAGAAGTTGCCGGTCCGCTTCGTGTGATCGCGCTTTATCCACTGACGGAGAAGTTGATCGTACTTGTACCGGCGTTCATGCTCAGCCGTGACAAGGCGATTCGCGCGGCGAGCTACAGCCTCGCTGCATCCGTCGGTCGAGTCATCGCCGTGATCACCACTTTCCTACTGGGTGGATCGCTCATGACCGTAGCCACGGCGATGGTCTGCGTGAGCCTCGTGATCCTGTCGCTGGCGGTTTGGGACATCATTCGATCGACGACGCCCACTTCACTGAAGCCGGATGTCGCGCTGGCGCGCGAGCAGATCAGCTATTGCGTGCCCCTGTTCATGACATCGCTCGTCGGCGTTGTCAACGTGCAATGGGACAAATGGCTCATCTCGACCAACTTTGATGCCGCGATGTATGGCGTCTACTCGTGCGGCGCGATGGAATTGCCCATCATTGGCATCATCACCGCCAGCGTCAACGCCGCCATCATGCCAAACCTCGTGACGCTCATGCACGAGAAAAAGCCGCGGGAGGCCATCAACATCTGGCAGGAAGGCACGCGAAAATGCAGCCTGATCATCATCCCCGCATTCGCGTTTATGATCTCCGTGCCGGTCGATTTCATGACGTTGCTCTACGGCCCGAAGTACGGACTAGCCGCCCTGCCGTTTTCCGTCTACTTGCTGACGTTGCCGCTTCGCGTGGCGATGTATGCAACGCTCCTGCGCGCGGCCGGTCGCACGCGCCCGATCGCGGTCTATACCATCATCGGGCTGCTGTTGAATATGGCACTCAGCACGGCGTTCCTGCTGCTGGGCAGAGGGACCATGTGGGCGTTCGTCGGACCGAGCTTCGGGGCGATTCTCGCGACCGGCATTATCGTGTTTCTTCTTTTGCGCAAAGTCTGTGCGGTCACGGGCCATCGCGCCGCGGAGATTATGCGATGGAACGAACTGCTACGAATCATGGCCATTTCGCTTGCGGCGGCGATCATCATGTTGCTCGTGCCCATCCCTCTGCCGACTGCCTTGCCCCTGACGGCGTCACTGGCGATTAAGCTGGCGATTCGCGGGCTGATCTTTGCGATGCTGCTGGGCGGGTTCATGTGGATGTTCAAGTTCCTGCATGACGATGAAATCCGGCTCGCGCTGGCGCCGTGGCGCATGGTCAAGCGTCGCCTGGGCATCGGCATGTAGACGCTCCTTATTCTTGGCATCAAACCTAAATGAGAGAGTCAAGCGAACTTGTCTGAAAAACCGTCCAATCTGACGTTAGATGCTCCGCCTCGGAATCGGCGCGTTCTCATGGTTACGGGCATTTTCCCGCCTCACGCGGCCGTCGGCGTCATCCGCTCTCTCAAGTTCTGCCGCTACCTGCCGGACTTCGGATGGGATGCCCAGGTGCTCGCCTACCGGCCGCGGCGCGGAATGGAAGAATTGGACGAGCGACTTCTCGGCGAAATACCGGACTGCGTAACCGTACACCGCACGCGGTGGATCGATCCGCTCGCGCTGCCGACCTTGGCGCGCAGGTTTTTTCGGCGAAAGCCTTCGGCGGCTGCAAGTGCAGTGACGCCGGCGCCTTCAGAAGACGCCGCTGACAAGAAGACCGGCGGCGTGCGCGGCAGCAAATGGTATCGACTGCTTCGCAATCTGCCGGACAACGTCGCCCCGTGGTTGCCGTTCGCCGTCGCGCGCGGGCTGCTCGCCGCCAGAGATTGCGATTGCATCTACTCCAGCGCGCCGCCTTATACGGCCCATATGGCGGCCTACTTCATCAGCCGGCTCTCCGGAAAACCACTCGTGGCTGATTTTCGCGATCCGTGGGTGGGTAACACGGCCCTCGACATCGTTTCGCCGCGACATGCGCGATTTCACGAGCGATGGGAGCGGCGCGTTGTCAAGCGAGCGCGCTTTGTTATCAATGTCACCGACACACTGCGAGATCGAATGGCCCATCGCTACACCGCACAGCCGACCGACAAATTTATGACCATCTGCAACGGCATCGACGAGTGCGATCTGCCGGACGCTGCCCAGGCCCTCGATACGACCGACCCCCGCGCGCCGCTCACTTTTGCCTACTTCGGCACGCTTTACGGCACGCGTTCGCCGGAACCGCTTTTTAGGGCCATCCGACAACTTCTCCACGGCGGCACGATCGGTCGCGATGACATTCGCGTGGAGATCTACGGTACCTGCCGAATCGACGCGGCTGCGCTGATCGCGCGATTTGAACTGGGCGGTATGGTTGATTTGTGCGGCGCCAAGCCGCGCCACTGGGTGATGACTCAAATGGGGCGCACCGGCGTGCTCTTGCAGATCGGGTCGATCGAGATGGACGCCTATTCTCTCAGCACGAAGATATTCGAGTATCTCGCTGTTCGACGCCCGATCCTCGCGCTCGTTCCGGAGGGTCCGATTGCGTCATTGGTGCGCCGGGAGAATGCCGGAAGTGTGGCATCACCGGATCGGATCGATCAGATTGCAGACGCGGTATCCGCGTTCGTCATGGAGCATCGGGCAGGCGGCATCCGGCGAAACGCGCCATCCGATTTGACACGCTTTACGCGCCGACATCAGACTGGGCAACTCGCCAAGCTCCTTGACGCCGCCTTCGACAATGCGCCGGTTCAATAACACGACGACATACGGCAGGCCGGGAAGGCCCGTTTCTCGATACGCCGCCCTACTTATTCAGTGCGCCACCGGCACTAAACGTTTCCATCAACTGAACGGCCGCCGGACCCGCCAGCACGATGAAGATCGTCGGGAAGATGAAAAGAATCAGCGGCATCAGCAGCTTGACGGCCGTTTTCTGAGCGCGCTCTTCGGCCTTCTGCCGCCGCTTGGTGCGCAACGACTCGGCCTGCGATCGCAGGGCCTTGGCGACGCTCGTTCCCAGCTTCTCCGCCTGGGCGATGACGGCGACCAGAGCCTTCATTTCGCTCACGGCGCTGCGGTCGGCCATCTTGTTGAGGGCTTCGATGCGAGTTACGCCCATCTGTGTTTCAATGCAGGAGATTTGAAATTCTTCGGCAAGGGGCGGATAAGCCTCGCGCATCTCATCGCTCACGCGCATCAGCGCCGCGTCCAGACCGAGACCAGCTTCGACCCCGACGACCATGAGGTCCAACGCATCGGGCAGACCGTTCCGAATCTGCTCCGATCGTTTGCCGATCGACATATTCAACCAGAGGTTGGGCAGCATGAACCCCAGCCCCGCGGCGAAAACAGTCTGGCCGATGATGCTGAGCAGTTCCTTCTCGCTCTGAATGCCCATCACCGCTCCGACCAGTCCGCATGCGACGAACGCGGCGCTCTTGCTCGCCAGAAACACCGACACCGACGTCTCGCGCCGGAAGCCGGCCTGCGCGAGCTTGGCGCGCAGATTCGTCGTCTCCTCGGTCTTCATGGGCATGACGGGCTTTGAGAGAAACGGCGCCGCCTTTGCAAAAACGCTGGAGTTGGCTCGCTCTTTCGCGCGCGCTTGCAGCGTCTTGACATCTTCGTCCTTGCTGAGTCCGGCCGTTCGGCGCCGCACCACTTCGCTCTCTTCCTGCTTGTCAGGCATGAGAGCATATGTGATGAGGCTGACAGCTACGACGACCAGCGCACCGAGAATGTATATTTCCATGATTACACCTTGATGTTGACGATCTTCTGGATCATTGCGAGACCGAGAAGCTGCATGACCGCGCCGGTGATCAGCATGTAATTGCCGATCTCCGTCTGAAGCAGCTTGTCGGCGTAGCTCGGATTGACCACCATTTCCAACGCAAAGACCACAATGGGCAGGGCCAGCAGCACCCAGCCCGAGAGGCGACCTTCGGCCGTAAGCGCCTTGACCATGCCGAACAGCTTGATGCGCTCGCGAATGACGCCGCTGATGTTGTCGAGCACCTCGGCCAGATCACCGCCCGTTTGTCGCTGAATGCAAACAGCCGTCACGAAGAAGTTGACGTCCATCATGCCGATGCGCTTGGCCATGTTCTTGAGCGAGTCTTCGATCTTGATGCCCAGGTTCTGCTCATGAAAAACACGGGCAAACTCCGATCGAACCGGATCGTTGAGCTGCTGACTGATGATGAGAATCGCGTTCGGCAACGAGTGGCCGGCACGGAGGGCCTGGCTCATCAGCTCAAACACGTCCGGCAACTGATTCAAAAAGCGATTGAGCCGAACCTTTCGAATGATGAACACGACCAACAGTGGAATGAGAACGACACCCACCGAAACACTGATCGTCAGCCATAGATCGACCTGGAGAAAATAGCAGGCGATGTACGACAGCGCCGAAAGTCCGATGAGGTTGATCAGCACCGTTGTCGCGCCCAACTGCAAATTGGCCTGATCGAGCATTTTCTGCATAGCGCCGATAATGCTCAGCTTTGAGAGCGTCAGCGTCAGGTAGCTGCTGGCTTCGCGCTTCTGCCGAAGGATCGACGCTTTCGCCGCTTTTTCAGCCGCGAGATCACCGTCAAACCCGCTGGACCGCTCGCGCAGGCGATCCTGGACGCGGCGTGTATCAGGCTTGCGCAAATCGCGGACAAGGCTGAAGATCGCAAATGACAGCATGACGGAGCCGACCAGCGGTAACGCGTAAAACATGATCATTTCGGTCGCGCCGGACGACTGGGCGAGCATGTGTTCAAAATTCATGAGGATGACACCCCCAAAGCAAAAACGCCTTTACATATTCGGCGTATCACGATAAAGCACACGGCGCTCGAATACCGCAGGATCAAGCTCCACGCCGGAGTACTTGAGACGATCGAGAAAGCCAGGCCGCAGGCCGGTCGCGATGAACTGGCCGTACGCCTTGCCTGTCGAATCAATGCCCAATTGTTCAAACTTGAATATCTCCTGGATCGTCACGGCATCGCCTTCCATGCCCTGCACTTCGGCAATGCACATGACTTTCCGAGGTCCGCCCGTCAGTCGGTTCGCGTTCACGAGCAGGTGGATCGCGCTGGCAAACTGCTGGCGAATCGCCTTCACCGGAAGGTCAAATCCCGCCATCATGACCATCGTCTCGACGCGCTGAACCGCGTCACGAACGTTGTTCGCGTGAATGGTCGTGAGCGAACCGTCGTGACCCGTGTTCATGGCCTGAAGCATGTCCAGCGTCTCGGGGCCGCGGCACTCGCCGACGACAATGCGGTCCGGCCGCATGCGCAACGAGTTGATCAGCAGATCGCGAATTGCAATCTGACCCTTGCCTTCGATATTGGGCGGCCGGGTTTCGAGCCGGACGATGTGCGGCTGGCGGAGTTGAAGCTCCGCGGCATCCTCAATCGTCACGATGCGCTCAGTGTCGGGAATGAACGACGACAAGTTGTTGAGCAATGTCGTCTTACCAGAACCAGTGCCGCCGACGATCAGGATGTTCATGTGCGACAAAACGCACGCTCGCAGAAAGTCGACCATTTCCTTGGTGATCGAACCGAATTTCAAATAGTCGTCCCAGGTAATCGGATCGGTGCCGAATCGACGAATGGACATCGACGGTCCGTCGATCGCCAGCGGCGGAATGACCGCGTTGACACGGGAGCCGTCCTTCAAGCGGGCGGCGACCATCGGCGAGACTTCGTCGCAGCGCCGGCCGATCGACGAAACAATCTTGTCAATGACGTGCAGCAAGTGGGCGTTGTCCTTAAACGTCACGCTTGAAAGCTGCAGTCGGCCCTTGCGCTCGACATAGACCTGCTTCGGACCATTGATGAGAATATCGCTGACATGCGGATCG
>CAZRFP010000095.1:0-17091 GCA_964599535.1 uncultured Planctomycetaceae bacterium | reverse complement strand
CTTCGGAGGCTATCGCATCGAAGGCATCGGTGATAAGCACATTCCCTGGATTCACAATGTGCGCAACACCGATGTCGTCGCCGCCATCGACGATGAGCAGTGCATCGCTCTCATGCGCCTGTTCAACGAGGAGGCCGGTCAGCGGTTTCTGATCGAAGAGGGCGTCGCGCCGCAACTCGTCGGTCGCCTGCCCGAACTGGGCATCTCCAGCTTGTGCAATCTTGTCACGGCGATCAAGACGGCTCGAATGTTTGATTTCGACGGGCGCGACGTGATCTTCACGCCGCTGACCGATTCGATGGGCCTCTACCGCAGCCGCATCGAGGAGTATCAGCGCGATCGCGGCCCCTACGGCACGTTGCACGCCGCGCGCGACTTTGAGCGACATCTGTGCGGCATCACGACCGACCACATGCGCGAGCTGACCTACTTCGATCGGAAGATGCTGCACAATTTCAAGTACTTCACCTGGGTTGAGCAGCAGCAGCGCGACGTGGAGGACCTGCGGCGGCTCTGGGATCCCGACTTTTGGATGGAAACCTGGGCGCAAGTGGACGAATGGGATCGGCTGATCGAACAGTTCAACGCCCGCGTCGCGGCCAAATGAATTGACAATGACAACCGGCGCGACGACTGCCCATTGCAAGCCTTGGCCCTGTCGCTATCTTACGCCTTGAGACCAACGAAACAAGTGAGTGAATACATGCAAGTGCGCTTTACCTGTCCGGCCTGCGGTCAATCTCACGTTCTCGACATGCCCGAGACGACGATCCACATGACGTGTTCCCAAACGGGAAAGCACCTCGAACTGCGGCTCGTCGGCGGCGGCGAGGTGAAGGCCCGAATTGTCGGCGAAAACGAAGCGGGCGCGCTCGCCGAACAGGGCGAATGAGCCTCATAAACACGGGCCGCGGCATCGTCACTTCTTCCTGTTTTTTCTTAGAGCCGCGCTGGATCGCTGGATGATCTGCGACTTCGGATAGAGATGGGTATAGCCGTCGAGAATGTCCTCGTAGGCTTCATTGGCGCTGCGCGTCGCGGCCTGCCGGGAGTATGAATCGGCGGTCCACCATTCAGCGGTCAGCGCTTCGATCGAACCGGCTTCGGCGAAGCGCGCCGCTCGTGCATAAAAATCGCGCGCAGCGCCGTATTCATAACGATAGTCGGCCGCGACTCTGCCCGCGAAGATCGCCGCCGCCCATTGCTTCATTGGGCCGCCCGTGTCGGCATCGACGATCTCGGCTAACTTCTTTTCGCATCTTTCGACGAGCGATTTGTCAGGCGCCGGACCGGCTTCAACCAGAGCCAGAAGACAGGCCACGCCGGTCTGCCAAGCATCGGGTGTGGATTCATCGGGCGATGGCACATCCAGCAGCAGTGCAAAGGACATGGCACGCTCGAACTCGTCGGGCTGCTCAAACATCAGATAAGTTTCGCGCCGACTGCCTGATTTTCCCATCGGCACATAAAGCATCTCAAGGAGCGTTCCACATGAACGAGGATCGACATTTCGCAGCATGACGCGCGCCTCGCGTCGGGCCGACTCGGAAATCTCCGATCCTTCGGCCACAAGATAGAGATACTGGAACACGCGAATCGGAGTCGGACCTTCCGGTCGCGCGCTGGTTGAGGCGGCCGGGCGTGTCTCACTCGTGGCGCCGCCGGCCGCTCCTCCACCTGTTGAGTCGGGGTTCGCCGCCGATGACGAGCTGGCGGCTTCCGCCGACTCGTCACGCGGTGTCGGCTGAACGAGACGCCGTTCCTGCTTCCACCATGTCATGTCCCAGTTCGACGACACGTTCCCGCAGCCAGCCGTCATAGCGGCCCACAGGCCGATCATGCTCAACACGTGGCGCCGTAGCCGGCTCGATGAAAGTACGTTCCGCGGATTCACAGGCGTGATTGTCAGTCGCGTGCGCGTGAAGTCAATCTTCGCGTTCCCGCCCTTCAAAGGTCTGATGCCTTCGTCTTCTATTTGGGTGGCCTTGGTGGCATCCTTCACAATCCGCTTGATTAGGGTAAGCACCCGATTCAAACACGTCCCACAATGGATTATCGGACTTCGGTCCATACCCACTCTCAAACGGCAAACAGCCTGTGAGTTGCCGAGGGATTCCAAATACTCGATCGGCCGATAACAGCGAGCCGGCGCCTATAACCGGAGTTTAATCATAATGATATGTCCGCTTTACCTTTCCCAGCGTCTCGAAACTGAACCCCGATTTTTTCCAAAGTTTCCTCTCGCCGTCCAAGCCGAATCGGAATAACATTGGTGTTCGACAGCATCGGGGGACAGCACTGCAGGAACTTAGGGAATAGGCGCAAAGTCTCCGCGACATTTGAACGGACGGGGGTCTCCGGCCGCCGACGCCGCGTAAAACGCGGTGTGTCGAGCAGCTTTAACGCGCGTGCCGCTGGGGAGGCAGGAATGACGAACAACAGCCGAAGACTGGTTCTTGAAAAGGTCATCCTCGACCTGAATACGCAATGTGATTTTCTACTGCCCGGCGGAGCGCTGCCGGTCGCCAATCGCGGCGATCTGATGCCCAGAATTCGGCAGATCATGAATTGGGCGCGGCTCAATCTGACGCCCGTCATCTCCAGCCTCGAAGCACACCGGCCCAGCGAATCGTTCAAGGGCCTGCCGCCCCACTGCCTGGATCACACCCTCGGACAAAAAAAACTGCCATTCACGCTGATGCCAACGCGCATTTTGCTCATGGGGGACAATACTTCCGATCTGCCGCTTGATCCGTTTCGCAAATATCAGCAGGTCATATTCACGAAGCGGAACGCCGATTTCCTCTCCAACCCCAAGGCCGATCGGCTCATCAACGGGATCGCCCCGAATTACTGGATTATCTTCGGCGTTACGGCCACGCACTGTGTCAAATCCGTGGCACTGGGCTTACTGGCCCGCCATCAGAAAGTTGTTGTCGTGCGCGACGCCTGCGGATTCTGGTCCAGCGCCGACGGTGAACATGCCTTTCGTCAGATCGAGGCAAAGGGCGCCTTGCTCGTCTCGACCGACGAGATCGTCAGCGATGCCGCCGCCGAACGCATCAGGTCATACACGCTGCCTGTCTCCGTCGAGCAGGAAGATGAAGATCCACTCGTCGTTGCCGCGCAGGCGCGACAGATTGCAGACGGCGCCGAGACGATCGGCGCTGCGGCCGGCGACGCCGCGAACGGCAACGGCCACTCCGGAAAAAACGGAAACGGCCATTCGGGAACAAACGGCAACGGAAATGGGAAGGCCGCCGCTGAATCGGAGGATTCGCGCGCCGCGTCGGTTCCTCAGAACGGCGCTCGCCGGAAAAAGCAGACCGAAGCCACTCCCAAGAACATCGCCGATTTCGTGCCCAAACACCTCATCCGCCGAAAGTCCGGTAGCGCCAACCAGCCAACCAAATCTCGGCGCGGACTTGCCTGATTGCAGGTTCCTGACTATCCTCAACTGAACGTGATCGGCACGGGCTGATGGTATGGCCTTGCGCCGAGTCGTAGTGAAATCCGGCGAAGCCGCGACCGGGCAGCCTCGGTCGTCGCTCATGATCCAGCTTGTATTCGGCGAATGGCCAAGAAACTCCCCAAACAGCTCGCCATCCTTGACGAAGACCTCTGCACCGGCTGTGACGCCTGCGTGACGGTCTGCCCCGTTGATTGCATCGACAAAATCAGGGATCCCCGAAACCCGCGCTACGCCATGGGCATCTGCACGATTGACCTTCAGGTCTGCATCGGTTGCAAGCTCTGCGCACAGGTCTGCCCGTGGAATGTCATTACCATGGTCCCTACCGAGCAGGTCATGGCGCAGGATAAGTTCCACGGCCTCGTCACCGAAGATCAACTCGCCGCCTTTTCTTCCTGATTTGCCGGTTTGAGTTGGCAAGAGTGCCGGCTCGCCGCCGCGCGCGCATAAAGCCAATCACCGACCCAAACGAACGGCGGGATGATTCCGACCGCGCCGATCAGCCATGTCCACGGCGACAACCGAGCCAGTGCGGCCGCCGCGCGCCAGCCGCTGCGCACCGCGCCGCTCGGCAGTTCAACATGCATCGCATGGCAACACTCCTCCAGCGTGACGCCCGGAGGAAGACACTCGGGGCTGAACGCGACGTCCTCGACGCGTCCATGACGATCCAGCCTCTTCAGCCGAGCCATCCACTGGTGGCAACTACCGCACTGACCGTCGAAATAAACGCGATATGTGCGTGATGTGTTCATCTCGACCATGATTCTCGCTTGCAGCCCCGGCTGCCCTTCGCGGCAGTCAAATGCCTTGCGCGGCCGACCGCTCGACGGATTCCGAATCATCATAGCGACGGGCGGTCTCGATCTCGCAGAGTGAGGGAAAAAATGAAACAAAGCATAAAGCTCGCAACGATCATTTCACCTCCTTCCTCGATGATCGCCAGTGCCAGTCGCAGCCGGGTTCCGCGCGCGGTCGTCTCATGTATCATGTCGACGATCACGCCAAAAAAGACCAGCGCGGCCAGGTAGCCCAGAAACTTGCGCGTGCAACGCCGAAACTCGACTGTTCCCCATCTATAGGTGGCCGCGAGCAGTCCAACCAGAATCAAGCCCGCCGATGCGTATACGGCAAGTTCGCCAAAATCCTGTCGCCTGAGATTCATCGGCGGCTGGAACGTGATTTCCGCGGCGATCGTCCGCCCCAGGTTCTCGTGAATCGTGAAAGCGTCGTCGCACAAGAGATATGCGATGATCGCGAACCAAGACAGGAAGCCAAACGAACGCCACGCGCGCATCGCGAAGACGACGAGGATCAGCATCCAGAAGTACTTTGCGTATTGGAAAAATTCGGCATAGCCCCGATCGCGCTCGATGGAGTAAAGCGTGCTCCGCAAATGAGGCGTCATCTTGTGGATCACATGCAGGACGATAAACGCCAGATCGGCGGCCACAAAAAGCACCAGAAGCACGGCAACACATCGCGACGCCGCGTCCCTGGAGTTCAAGCTACTGAGCGATCTATCGTTCATGCATGGCTCCCGCACGGACATCCAAGAGGCGTCGAAACAGGGTTGCGGATTGTAGTAACGTTAACAGTTTCATGTCGGCGAAAGTTCGACACGGCCCCGGATGATTACAGCATGTCGCATGGTGAACGACCATCACAGGCATTCGTTCAGCGAATGTGATGTTGTACAATGGCACCATGCAGATGATGCAGGAATACAAGTCAGCGTTAATCGATGCGCCCAACGCGAGAGTTTCGAGTCGCGCACCGACGATCGACACGCGCTTCATCGGCGCAGGCGTCTCTCATCGGCTTGCGCGTCGAGCCGGTATGATCTCCGTTGCCGCCCTGTTTGTCATTGCCGGATGCGGCACGCTCCGCCAGGGCATGACGCCCTACCCGGTCATGACCGATACAGTTAGCACCGATGAAATCGCCGTGCTTGAGCTTCTCGAGCCGCTCCATATTCGCGAGAATCGCCGACTGGAGTCTCAATGCATCCGCGTCTCCGCGCCATCGGACGAGGGCGCCGTCATCATTGACCAAGACGATGTCATCCTGGAATTTGACAGGGCCGAACTTCGCGGCGATGCCGACGGCATGACGCCAGAAAAATATTCCGGCCGAGGCATTGTCATCCGCGGCGCACGAAACGTGACGATCCGAAACGCCCGCGTGCGCGGCTTTCGCGTGGGCATTTACGCGGAGGATGCGCCGAATCTTGTGATCGAAAACTGCGACGTGTCGGACAATTTTCGCGAGCGGCTCCAAAGCACGCCGTTTCAGGAGCAGTATGCCGATTGGATATGGCCTCACCGCAACGATGAAAACGAGTGGCTGCGCTACGGCGCCGGCATCTATCTTCTGCGCTGCGACGATGCCCGGTTGACAAACAATCGCGCTCGACGCACGCAGAATGGCATCTGCCTCGCAAGCTGCAGGCAGGCACGCGTCGAATCGAATGACATGTCGCATCTCTCCGGCTGGGGCCTGGCCATGTGGCGTTCGACGCACTGCCTAATTCTCGGCAATCGGTTCGACTATTGCGTGCGCGGCTATAGTCACGATTACTATGCCCGCGGCCAGGATTCGGCGGGCATACTCATGTTCGAGCAGTGCAGCGACAACATCCTCGCCTTTAACTCCGCCACGCACGGCGGCGACGGGCTGTTTCTTTACGGCGGCGAAGAGACCCTCCGCAAGACCGGAGAAGGCGGGTCGAGCCGAAACCTGTTTTACGAGAACGACTTCTCCCACGCCGCGGTCAACGGCATCGAGACGACGTTCTCCGATCTGAACGTCTTCATCAAACAGCGAATCGTCGATTGTCGGCATGGCGTCTGGGGCGGCTATTCAACACGCACGCGCTTCATCGCGTGCGAATTCGGCGATTCACATATCGGTGCATCCATCGAGCACGCGCGCGATACGCTTATCGCGAACAGCCGTTTCACTCGCTGCGAGCGCGGCGTGCATCTCTATTGGGACGAGGATGAATACCTGAAGGACACGGCATACGTCCGCCACCAAAGCGCGGACTCCAGCAAGGCGAACCTGTCAGACGTTTCCTTCGAGGATTGCAGCACGGCCGTTTCGCTGGATGGAACAACCGAGGTCACGCTTTCGAACGTACGCTTTCGGTCGTGCGACAGGGTGCTTCTCGCAAAGGGAGATACGACGTTTAAAAGCATCGGCACACTTGACGCTGACGTCGGCATGCTGATCAACGAGACAGAATCCACAATCCAAGGCGACCGACTGATTCACGGCGACGATGTGGCACTGAACGGCGACTTTCAGTTCAACGATAAAAACTTGCACCCGGCGGTTCAGATCGAACCTGACGCCTCAGCGGGCCAAGACGCCTCGAATCGACAAAGTTCGCCGGAATTCCTGCGCGCGGCGGCACTAGAGGTCATCGACGCCGCGACCTGGGACGAACTTCACCGATGGCGAGACGCCCATGCGAATGCACCCGGACTGCGGATGATCCGCCATGCGACTTCGAAACCGAATCGCACGTCCATCATCATCGGCCGATACGGCCCCGCCTGCTTCGAAGAGATGGACGCATTCGACATGCAGCCCGATACGTTCACTGCCGGGCAGCGCGCCGTCATACGCTGGACGACGCCCGGCATCGAATACACTTCGAGCGTGTCGGTGGGTGATGTCACCGTATCACCCCCCCAAGGGCGAACGCCCGTGCTGATGGAAGTGACGCCGAAAAAGGGGATTGTGGGAGTTCATCCGTTCGAGCTGCAACTGGGCACTGCGAAGCAAAATTTCAACGTGAGTGGCGTGTTTGTCGCGACGCGGTGGAACGTGGCATACTTCAGATGGGACGAAGGCATCGATCCGAGGGACAAGACGACGTGGCGCGACATCGTCGCCGCCGAGCCGGCCTATCGCGATCAGCTTGATCAGTTGGATTTCATTTGGGGCCTCGGCGCCGCCTTTCCTGGCGGTCCGCGCGAACGATTCGGACTCGTTGCCACGACCACCATCGCGCTGCCCGCCGGCCGATGGCGCATTCGCACGCTCTCCGACGACGGCGTTCGCGTTCATCTCGACGATCGGGCCGTCATCGAGAACTGGACGTGGCACGTCGCCACCGAGGATACCGCCGAGTTCGACGCGCCCGGCGGCGTCGAACATCGCATTCGCGTCGAGTATTTCGAGCTGACCGGAAACGCCCTGCTGCAAGTTACGATCGAACCCGCCGACATTTCGCATGAAGCTGCGAAAACGGCGGAGAATGCCCACTAATGCAAACGCGGAATGTCCGACCGGCCGTGATTCGTCCGATGTAACTGCATGGCGTTCACGGACAAGACGGTCATCGGTACGGCCGCATCCATCGTGCTGCGGCATGACGCGCGACTGAATCCGTCATCAGCATCAAAGCTACGCAGCGGTTTACAGTCCGGCCCAATCACAAGACGGAAGGGCGCCGGTCGATCCGCTCGCAGATTCCTACGGCTCTTAGTTCCATTCTGCGTGGGCGCGGCCGGCGTCGGCTTCGCCATGCACAACGGACTTCAAGTCGGCATCAGCAATCACTATCAGTATCTCCTGCACGGTATGCACGCGGCCGATCCGAGTTTCCTCGCCGGTGACTGGTTTACGACGCAGACACCGGAGCATCACTGGATCTTCGGCGCGATCGTGACATTTCTCCACGCGAGCGGCGGGCTGTCTGTCGGCCTTGGCCTGCTCAATGGCGCGACGGCTCTTGCGTTTCTGACGACTTTGTTCTTCGCCGTGGCGCGATTTACGCGACGACCGGCCGGTCCATTCGCGGCCGTGATGATCCTCGCCGCTTTCATGCCGACAAACGGTCCGGGGCTTAGCCACATCTTACTGCCTTATTTCGTTCCGTCGGTATTCTCCGGTACGTGTGTTTTCACCTCGTTTGTACTGCTGATGTATGACCGGCGCATCAGCGCGGGTATGGTTGCAGGGCTTGGCTGCCTGCTTCATGCAAACTACCTCGTACTCGTGCCGATGGTTTGGGCAGTTTATATACTGCTCGCGCCGCGCGAGAGACGAGCGGGACTCGGTGTGGCGCTGTTCGTTCCGTGGCTGATTGCACTGATTCCACAAGTACCAATGATCCTGACTGTCGCGCTCGATCCGGCCGCTTCGCCTGAGACGCGACATATCTTCTGGCGCGTCTATGCCCCGATGCATTACGACCCGGGCACATGGCCGGGCGGATGGTACCGGGAGTTTCTGCTGATCCTCATCGCCGGCTGCTTCGCTGCATGGTTGCGGCGCGGCGTATTTACACGAACAGCCGTCAGCATCGTGGCCGCCGTCGCGATTGTCGTCGGCGCTGGCGCTGTCACAATCCTGTTGTTTAAGAGCGCCTTGGCGAATTCGCTTTTCCCTTGGCGGCTCGCGCCTTTCCTGACGATTGCGGCCTACATCGCCATCGCCATGCAATTTGACGGAGACAGCCCATGTCTGCGTACTCGACGACTTGCCGCATGTATGATAACGCTAGCGCTCGTACATCTATCCGGTGTGGACATGCGGGCGACGATTCTGCTTGCGGCCGTCTTCTTGGTTCACATCCTGGCGCGCATGCTCGATCAAACGTGGCGCGTGCGAGGCAACATCGGTCGAGTTCCTGAACCCATCCGTCAGTTTATTGGTGTGCCATTAAGACTGCACGAGATTACATTAGCCTGCTGCATTCTCGTGCTCGCGTTGCTTGGCGTACGATCGGGCATCTGGCGAAAAGACATGTTCGACGCGCCCAAGCCCCCTGAGGTCCGGTCGCTCTTCGAATTCTGCCGTACGCTCTTGCCCGCAAACGCCGTCTTCGCCGTGCCACCGGAAATGACGGACTTTCGCCTGAACACCGGCCGAGCCATCGTCGTCGATTTCAAGTCATTCCCCCTCACAGTCGGCGATCAGATCGAATGGATGCGGCGGCATACGATACAGGCCGGTAGGCCCGTCACGAGCTTTGCCGACGCGAATGAACGGTATGCATCGCTCGACCAGGACGGGGCGCGGTACCTGATCCAGGAATTCGGCGTTCGCTATGTCGTCATCAAACTGCAGCAACATGTCGGCGACATCACAAACCTGCCGGTTGTTTACCAAAACGCGAGGTTTGCCGTTGTCGATCTCGGTTCGGTCCCGGACACTGCTCCGCCTTCCACGATCAGCAGTGTATTCTACGATTGATACGGGGCCGCTGTTCCGTTCGCATTCTGTGCAGCTCACCCGGCAGATTCTGCGCATCGAGTGCGAGTCGCTCCGCAGCAGCGCCAGACCGGACCGCTCGGACGATATGTTCAAAAGACGCTCGATAACGAACGTACTCGCGCGAATTCGATAGATCACGCGGCTTCGACCATGACGCGGGCAGCGGCGCGGGCAAAACTCGTCGCAAGCTGGCAGGAGGCCTGACATCGCCATGTCCATTCACGACACTTTTTCCGCATCAATCCTGCGACGAAACGGCGGCGGACCGTCGGTTCAACTGCGATCCGACACGTCCACGCTGACGCCGGTCTTTTCGATCGTCATCCCGCTTTTAAATGAGGAAGCCAGTCTGCCCGCATTGATCGAAAAGATCGAAACCACGCTTCGCGGGCAGTTCTACGAAGTTGTGCTGGTCGACGACGGCAGTACAGACGGCACATGGGGGGAGATACAAGTGGCACTGCGACGGCATCGTAATTGGCAGGCCGTTCGCCTCACGCGTCGCTTCGGGCATCAGGCAGCGCTGGCGGCGGGTATTCGATCTGCACGCGGCCGCGCCGTGATCATGATGGATGGCGACGGCCAGCATCCGCCTGAGCTGATTCCCACGATGGTCGAGCGATGGCGCGAGGGCGCGAAAGTCGTGCAGATGATTCGCGAAGAAATGCCGTCGGCATCGTTCGTCAAGCGGACGACGTCTCGGCTGTTCTATCGCGCGTTTTCGATGCTGAGCGAGGTTCCGATTCAAATGGCCGCGTCGGACTTTCGGCTGCTGGATCGGAGCGTCGTCGATGTTATCACCGGACCTGGCGCGCCGACACCGTTTCTGCGCGGGCTGGTGCCGTGGCTGGGACATCGAACCGTCGAAATCAAGTACCAGCCCCGCGAGCGTATCGGCGGCGAAACGAAGTTCTCGCTCGTCCGCATGGCGTCGCTTGCGATTCACGGTATCATGAGCTTTTCGATCGCCCCGCTGCGCCTCGCAACCTATACAGGGCTGACGTTTGCATCGCTCTCGTTCTTCTATCTTTGTTACATCGCCATTGTCGGGATCTTCAGCCCTCATGCCGTCTCCGGATGGGCTTCCATCGCCGGATTGGTGGCGCTTCTGGGCGGCGTGCAACTGATCTGCATGGGGCTGATCGGCGAATATCTCGGGCGAATTTACAACGCGCATTTGGCTCGGCCGCCCTATGTCATCGCTGAGTCACTCGGCCTTCAGAACGCAGTACGCGGGCCAAAGATGAACGATGCCGTGGCCGTCGAAGATCATGGCATTGCATCGAGAAGAGGCGAATCCGTTCGACTCATCACGGCGCATATCGGCGAAGCGGAGTCCGCACCGCGCGCCGCCGAATCGCGCTTACCCATCGCATCGCGCATCGAAGCCATGCGCCGTGAAGAGGCGGACTTCGCCCCATTGACCACATGACGTCCCTCATCGCACGAAACGTAAAAGAGCGCTACTACGACACGATCGCCGACTCGTTCGACGACATCATGAACGCGTACGATATGCGCCGGCGGCTTGAAGTCGTATTTGACGAGTTGCTCGCGGACGTTGATCTGCGCGGAAAGTCGCTGCTCGATGCCGGATGCGGCACCGGTCGCTTTAGCGCGTCGGCTGTCCAGCGCGGAGCCAACGTTACGAGCATTGACATTGGCCCGTCACTGCTTAAACGCGTCGCGCGGCGCTGTGCCGCACGTCCGGCCTGCGGTGACATTATGCAGTTGCCGTTCGCCGACGAGACGTTTGACGTTGTCATTTCATCGGAGTGCATCGAACATACCCCCGATCCGCGGCGGGCCGTGTATGAACTGGTTCGCGTCTGCCGAGTCGGCGGGCGGATCGTGATTACCTGTCCCAATCGAACATGGCGCTGGTCTCTGGGCGTCGCCAACATGCTTCGCATCCGGCCGTACGCCGGCTTGGAAAACTGGCCCGGCTGGTATGAACTGCGTCGCTGGATACGCTCGGCCGGGGCGGCATGTGCGCAATCGAAGGGAATTCACCTCTTCCCATTTCAGCTCAGCGCCACGCATGGCATGCTGCGCAAGCTGGATCGTCTGGGCCGAGTGCTGGGGCCGCTGTACGTGAATCAGGCAGTATTGGCTGTTAGAACCCAATCGGCCACCGCTCGACGATAGCGATCGGCGTCCCTGACGCCGTTACGTACTCCGTTCGCACGCCGTTATCAGTTCCGTCAGTTTTCAAGTAGCCATTCAAGCGCGGCGTACGTCTTCCTGAATGAAGGAAGAACTTGATCGGTGCATTCAGCGCTTGGCCGACGCCCGGGGGGAGCGCCGAGCACGGCCCTGTCAGATACCCTATCCCATGAGGCGAGCGTGCCGGCCACACGGTGTGTCCGGGCGCTCGTCCCTTTTTTACTTGGTACGGACAGCGCCCTTGAGCACATTCCGAGCGCGAATGCTCATGGACGGTTACGACATTACGGGAGCTGCTCTCATTGGCCGCGACCACCTCTCCAGCCGCGACCTTCGCCCAGACCATCGCCGCGGCCCTTTCCGCGCGGCGCTTCCACCCCCTCCTCATTTTCATTCGCGCTGAGCCGCAGATCCGCGCCCGATTCTTCCACGGTCGCTGCCGAGCGAACGCCCTGCCCGCGCGTCTCCGTGACGCTGATCGACGCGTACCAGAGAAACGAGCCGACGGCGAGCGCCATCGCCGCGATCGTCAAGACACCGTAAACAACGCGCCGAATCGGTCGCACGACCATGCCGTTGTCGGCGCGGTGCAATGTCCATCGTTTGACGAGTCCGCAGACCCACGGCCAGTGCAACGCCACGTGCAACAGCAGAAGCGCAACGAGCGAGACCGCTATCCAGAAATGAAACCCGCCCCAATCATGGCGATTCATGCCCCACAGAGCCAGGCGGCCGCCGGTTCCCGGTGGCAGTGTGTAGCGCACAATCAGTCCGGTCATGATCAAGCCGAGAAACAGCAGCATCGCCGCGAAATCCGTAATGAAATTCAGCACCGTTCTGCGCATGATGCAACCCATGCCTTCGGCTCACGCATTCGCCAGCCCGTGATCGAGCACGCCCTTGACATCAGCCGCTGCAAGTATGATGTCAACGGCTTTGGCCACATTGAGCCGCTCGATGTTCAGAATCAGATCGAAGCGCGTTGGATCGCCCGGATCGACGCCAAAATGGTTCTTAATGAAACGTGTCCGCTCGGCTTCGATCTCCTCAAACTGACGCAGGGCGTATTCGTGTTTGAGATTGTTGGAAGCCGCGAAGGTACGTACGCAGTAGTCGTGGCTTGCGGTGAGCCGTACGCGAAGCCCGACATCTCTCGGCAGGATCAGATCTGCCCCGCGCCCAAGGAAGACGGCATGACACTTTCGCGCCAGCGCCGAGACGGTCTCGGTCAGCCGATGAAAGTAGTTCTCGCGGCTGATGGCGCGCTCGTTCATCGACAGGACAAAGTCTTCGACCCAGTTGATGTCGCGATCGTCGAGATAGGCATACACCTGTTCGCGAAGTTCGTCACTATCAGCCATGGCCGCGAGAATTTCGCGATCAAAGACGGGCCAGCCCGTTCGCTCATGCAGCCGGCGCGCGATCTCATCGCCCGGAAGTCCGACGGCGCGAGAGAGCGTAATGAACGACTCAACCTGCTGAACACCCGCCGCAACGGGGCCTTCGCCCTTTTGAGAGCGGGCGATCTCCCAGTTTCGAAGCTGCCGCTCGATCAGGAGATCGATGTCTCTGCTGGATGTGGCGTGATCGCGTTTCATGGGACACCTCCACACTGGTCATTAATGCAAAATACGTGCCGCAAACGCTGCGCAATCCACGAGGCCAGTCAAACGCGCGCGCTTAGCGCGACCTGACGTCCGCAATGCACGGCGGATTATTCACCGAATGATAGAAGTGCTGATTTGCCCGCAGTTAAGGCGGATGGTCCCGCACGATGCCGGTTCGACCGTCACACATAACTATGAAGCACGGCCATGTAGTTGGCACGTTCAAACGCGGCCGGATCGCCGCATGACTTCTGGCTCATGCTGCCTTTCATCTGAGCGATCGAGTGATATTCGTGATCCTCCATCCACTCACGCATGCCCGCGAGGATTTCCGCCAGTTCGCCCGTGCCGCGCTTCAGCAGCACCGAGCAGATTTGCGTGATATCCGCGCCGGCCATCACCAGCTTGAGCACGTCTTGCGACGTGTGTACGCCCGTCGATGCCGCGAGTGAACCACGAACGCGGCCGTGAAGTATCGCGATCCATCGAAGCGGCAGGCGCATCTCGATAGGCGACGAAAGATTCAGATTCGGCACGACTTCAAGCGCCTCAAGATCGATGTCCGGCTGATAGAATCGATTGAACAGCACCAGGGCATTCGCGCCGGCTGCGTCGAGCCGCTGCGCCATCCAGGCCGTCGAACTGAAATAGGGGCCGAGCTTGACGGCCACGGGAAGATTGATGTTGCACTTCACCGAATCAAGAACTTCAAGATAGAGATTCTCCACGTCGCGACCGGATACCTGTGGGTCGGTGGCGATGTGATAGATGTTCAACTCCAGCGCGTCCGCGCCGGCCTGCTCGATCTTTCGGGCATATTCCGTCCAGCCGCCGACTGATGCGCCATTGAGGCTGGCAATGATGGGAATGTCGACGGCATTCTTGGCACGGGCGATGTGATCAAGATACTCGTCCGGACCCAGCACGACTTCACCCACGTGCGGAAAGTAGCTCGGCGCTTCGGCGTAGCTTTCAGAACCGTGTTCAAGATGGTGAAACAGCTCATGGGCCTCGTGCGTGATCTGCTCCTCAAAGAGCGAGTAAAGCACGACGGCAGACGCGCCGGCATCCTCCAGTCGCCGGATGGAGCCGACATCGCGCGTCAGCGGACCGGCCGACGGCACGAGGGGGTTTCTAAGTTTGAGTCCCATGTATTCCGTTGACAGGTCCATGACATTCACTCCAAAGCCAGGGGTGACTTCAAAAATATCGCAACCGCGACTCGACGTGTGCAAGCCTATCTTCAGGCGAGGTGCTCGCGAGCCTCATACTGTATGCGCCACTTCGGGCTTCTCCGTTCGCGAGGTCGATGGATCACTTCCGGCGACCGGCGCGGAGCCTTTCGGCGGCGCGCCCTTCGCCGCGTGCAATTCCGCCGGACCGTCTGATTCACGAGGCGCGCCGACCATCGCCGCCATCCGTTCATAGCGGAGCCATCGCTCATGGGCGTCGCGCTCGCCGAGCGCGAGCAGCCGCTTCGCGTCGCCCGGCGAGGTCTTCGACAACATCTTGAAACGATTCTGGCGATAGGCGAAATCCGCGAACCGCACCTTCGGCGGCTTTGAATCGAGCTGAAGCGGATTTTTCCCCTCATTCGACAGCCGCGGATCGAATCGAACGAGCGGCCAGTGCCCGCTCTCGACGGCCGCCTTCTGTGTATCAAGCCCCTCGCGCATGTTGATACCGTGGGCGATGCAATGGCTGTACGCGATGATCAGCGACGGGCCGTCATAGCTTTCCGCTTCGATCAACGCCTTGACCGTCTGAATGTCACTGGCGCCCATGGCGATGGTCGCAACGTAGGCATTGCCGTAGCCCATCGCGAACAGGGCCAGGTCTTTCTTCGGCGCGGATTTTCCGCCGGCCGCGAACTTCGCGACCGCGCCGCGCGGCGTTGACTTCGAACACTGGCCGCCGGTGTTGGAATAGACTTCGGTGTCGAGCACGAGGATGTTGACATTGCGGCCCGATGCGAGCACATGATCCAGCCCGCCGAATCCGATGTCATAGGCCCAGCCGTCGCCGCCGATGATCCAAACGCTCTTCTTCACGAGCGCGTCGGCCAGCGAGAGCAGCCGCTCAGCCTCGGGCGATGGATCGCGCGCCAGCCTGGTCTTCAACTCCGCCACGCGCCGGCGCTGTTGAACGATGCCGATCTCTTCGTGCTGGTCCGCCTCGAGAATCGCATCCGCCAACTCGCCGCCGATGCGTTCACGCATCGCCGCGACAAGCTCGCGTGCAAATTCCGTCTGTTTGTCAAGCGACATGCGGAAGCCAAGGCCAAACTCAGCATTATCTTCAAACAGCGAGTTGCACCACGCCGGTCCCCGACCGTCGGCATTCTTGGAATACGGAACGGTCGGCAGATTTCCACCATAAATCGACGAACAGCCCGTCGCGTTGGCGATGAGCATCCGATCACCGAAGAGTTGCGTGACCAGCTTGATGTAGGGGGTCTCACCGCAGCCGGAGCATGCGCCCGAGTACTCGAACAACGGCTCGAGGAATTGCGAGCCTTTGACCGAATGAGCCTTGACGCGCTCTCGATCGATCTCCGGTAGATTCAAAAAGAAATCGTAATTCTCGCGCTCGGTTTCGCGAAGCGGCGGCTGAGGCGCCATGTTGATCGCCTTGAGCCGCGTCTCCTGCTTATTCTTCGCCGGACAGGCCTCGACGCAGATCCCGCAGCCCGTGCAGTCTTCCGGTGCGACCTGTACCGTCATATGCAGCCCGTCAAACTCCTTTCCCTTCGCCGCGATGGACTTATACGTCGGTGGCGCCTTATCGAGCAGGCCGGGATCAAACGCCTTGAGTCGAATCGCCGCATGAGGGCATACCAGCGCGCACTTGCCGCATTGAATACAGACGTCCTCGTCCCACACGGGAATCTCAAGGGCAATGTTGCGCTTTTCCCATTGCGCCGAATCCGTCGGGAATGTGCCGTCGCGCGGCATCATGCTGACGGGAAGTTCATCGCCGCGACCGGCGATGATCTCGCCCAGCACGTCGCGTACGAACGCCGGCGCCTGCTCCGAGACGGGCAGCGGCATTTCAAATCGGCTTGAAACCGTCGCGGGCAACGCCACTTCAAAAAGGTGCTCGAGCGTTTGATCCACCGCGGCGCAGTTCTTCTCGACGACTTCGTCGCCCTTGATCGCATACGACTTCTTGATGGCATTCTTGATCGCCGCGATGGCCTGTTCGCGCGGCAGCACATTGGAGATGGCGAAGAAGCACGTCTGCATGATGGTGTTGATGCGCGCGCCCATGCCCGTCTTTCGCGCGACATCGTAAGCGTCGATCACATGAAAACGAATCTTCTTGTCGATCATCTGCTGCTGGACGCTGCGCGGCAGGCGCTCCCAGGTGCCTTCGCGCCCGTAGGGACTGTTCAGCAGGAACACCGCCCCCGGCACGGCATTGGCGAGCATGTCGTAGCGTTCGAGAAAAACCCACTGATGGCAGCCGATGAAGTTCGCCCGGTCGATCAGATAGGTCGATCGAATCGGTCGCGGACCGAATCGCAAATGCGAGATCGTGATTGACCCGGCCTTTTTCGAGTCATAAACGAAGTAGCCCTGGGCAAAAAAACCGGTGTCTTCACCGATGATCTTG
>CAZRFP010000094.1:0-17119 GCA_964599535.1 uncultured Planctomycetaceae bacterium | reverse complement strand
AGGGGTGCTGATTCGAACGACCGGCCCGCAAGTTCACTTGGAGGCCCCAAGATGAGTATTTTCCCTATTTCAGGCCTCCGCAAGACGCTGGTCGCCGCGTCGCTATTGGCCAGCATGATCTTCGTGGTGTGCCCGAATGCCGGGTGCGCGGACGATCCATATTCCCAGCGACGGCTTCGGATTCGCTCCGATCATTTCAACAGCACGCTCCATAGCATCGAGAAGCGCGAGCGCGGTTGCGATGAGCGGCTTCGGGAGCGCGATCGGCAGCTCAATCGGTGGTGGCGACAGAACGAGCGTATGTTTCAGGATCGCGTCATGCGCATTGGCGACTATGCCTGGTAGCCCTGAAACCCGCGCCGCGTCGCCTACAAGTTTGATGCAGATTAGGCGGAGGATCGCCAACGACCGGGCGACTTGCGGCCCTTATTGCGGCGTGCAACATAGAAGGCTTCGTCAGCAGGGTCGTAAATAGGCGCGCCGGACGGAAGGAAGAGAATTCATCATGATCCAATGCAGCGACTGCGAACACTTTGTGCGCGGCCCCAATGGGCAGGCCGCCTTTCGTTGCGACCCCTTCAGCACGATCAAGGAGCCGGAGTGCCTCGCCAAGTGGCAGCTCATTAAGTCAAGCGAGCTTACACAGAAAGTCGAGCGCCTTGTCGCGGCGTACGAAGCGACGCTCAGCATCTATCGCCGGATGCAGCCGCTTCAGGAAAAGATGTTCGAGCACATGGAGCGGGAGATCCGCGAGAACGAAGACGCGGACTCGTGGAAACTGGACCCGGATGAAGATGACGAGGATGATGATCGCCCGTTTTGACGGCCAAACAAGGCGCGGACAGTGTCACGGCGGCGACACTTCCATGCGCATGATCGGTGATAGCCCTGTCGGCGACGACGTGTCGTGCCGTCCAGATGGCACGCGCAAAACCGGCCGACGCGACGGCCTGCGGCCGATATCGTCGCACGACGCGCGGCGCCACTGAGAACCATTTAGAAATTCCGCCGAATTTGCGCCCCATCCTGATTCTAGGCTGCCCCACCACGATTCAACGGGAATTATCGGATCAATCGGCAATTTTCACAAAATCGCGTTCTCAGTATTGATGCGCGCCCCAGCCTTGCCGATTTGCGTTGGGTATAATTCAGTGTCTCCGCCATTGATAGGAGTCCGAACATGGCTTCTTATGACCTGCGTCGCACATTGTCCGGTTGGGACTACGAACCCGGCCAGATCACCGTGCGCAAAATCACCGGAGACGACGGCGCCGTGAAGATCCAGATGCGCCTCGATCTGGGCCTGCTCCAGATGGAGGTTTCCGGACGGCCCGACGGTCGCAGGCCGCACGGGGCCGATTCACTGCTGGCCCACCATTTGGCGCGGCTGGAGAAGTATCACGAACGAAACGGGACCGACCTCGGGTTCGAGCTTTCGCCGGAGGAGTGTCAGTCGCTGCGCGAGGAGTCACTGCAGTACTATCACCGCTACCTGGCGGAGTTCGTGCTGGAAGACTTTGCCGGCGTGCGGCGCGATACGGCCCGGAACCTTGAGGTCGTCGATATGTGCCGCAAGTTCGCCCGCGAAGAGCAGGACCGGCTTGCGCTCGAACAGTATCGCCCCTATCTCATCATGATGAACACGCGAGCGGAGGTGCATCTGCTGCTGCGCGAGGGTCGCTTCAAGACGGCGCTGGCGCGCGTTGACGCCGGGCTGAACGCCATACGCGAGATCGCGGCCGACAACGGCGAGGAAGACTTCGAAGAAATGACGGAGGTCTCCATCCTTGCGGCGCTGCGCCATGAGATCGCGGCGCGCATGCCGCTCGATCCGATCGAGCGGCTCGAAGCGGAGCTGGACAAGGCCGTTATGGAGGAACGTTACGAAGATGCGGGCATCCTCCGCGCGCGCATCGAAGCGATGCGCGAGAAAAATGCGGCGGCGCCGAACAGGAAGCGGCGAAAGTAGGCGAAAGAACGACGCCGTAATGCGGTAGAAACCGGAGCGATATTCAACGGGGACGAAGGGCGCACCAGCCGCCCATCGTTCCCGTTTTTGTTCTTGAGGCCTATCTCGTAATGCCGCGTGGCACAGCCCGCCTTGTATCCGCACCGGCGAGACGCCGGTGCCACAGTGGGGGGCGGCACAGCGGGGGGCGGCGCAGCGGCGTTCAACGCGGCCGGCACTTACGGGCGAGGTCCGCGGCGACGCCAGATAGATGGCGCGGTCTGCTGCCATTTGATCGGGTCTCGGCCGTAGAATTCGACGAAAAGCTCGTACAGTTCCGGGTGCATCTCTCGCATTTGCCTTGGCTGCTCGTAGAAATGCTCCGTCGCGACGGCGAAGAACTCGGCCTCGTCGGTGGTCGCGTAGGGGTCGATGAATGTCATGTCGCCGCGACGATCTTTCGCGACCAGGGCGTCGAATTCCGCGAGCAGCACATCTGTCCAGCGATCCGCCGCCTCGCGCGAGGGCAGCGGCGGCAGGCCGTCGGCTTCGCCGTTCTGCATGTCGATCACGTGTGCGAATTCGTGCAGCACCACGTTATAGCCGTCGCGCGGACCACTGAACGAGTGGGCGACGCTGTTCCATGCCAGTACCACCGGCCCGCGCCGCCAGGCCTCTCCGGCGCGAACGCGCTCGATGTTGTATCGCCGCCCGTCGGGGCCGATGGCCTCGATCGACTCTTTCATGTCGTGCGGATAGATGATGATCTCGCGCAGGCGCGGATAGATTTCGAGATGCTCCAGCCCCAGCAGCAGCAGGCACGCGCCGGCGGCGATCGTGACGCGAATCTCATCCGTAATGACAATGCCGCGACACCCCAGGAAGCACTTTTCGGCGATGAAGATCTGCACGCATTCGCGCAGCCGGCTCTGATCGTCCGCCGACAGGCGTCGATACTGCGGCACGGCGCGCTGCAGGTGCGGCATCCAAGCGGCGGGAAACGGCTGCGCCAGCACGTTCGCCCGCCGCCGCGCTTTCGCGCCAAACACCCATGCCAGGACCCTTCGCAGCAATGCCGTGCTCCCGTCGTAATTGCGCGTCATCGGCAGATCGCGCGATCCACACTCGATCAATCGGCTGCGACGGGAGACGCCTGCCGCAAAAAGTTCGCCAGCAACTGCGTGCCGTCGGGCGTGAGAAAGCTCTCCGGATGAAACTGCACGCCATCCAGCCGGCATTCGCGATGGCGGACGGCCATGATCTCGTCCGCGTCGGTCCATGCCGACACTTCGAACACATCCGGCAGCGTCTCGCGCCGAATCGCGAGGGAATGATATCGCGCGGCGACGAACGGGTCCGGCAGCCCGGCAAAGATCCCACGCGCGTCGTGGCGAATGTCGCTCGTCTTGCCGTGCAGAATGCGCGGAGCGCGATCGATCGTTGCCCCGAAGGCGTGGCCGATGCATTGATGACCGAGACAGACGCCGAGCACGGGAATGCGCCCGGCGCACCCGCGAACCGCCTCGCAACTGATGCCGCCCTCGCGCGGCGTGCGTGGACCGGGTGAGATAATGAGATACGTTGGCTGCCGGGCGACGAGCTGGTCTGCGTCGATTTCATCGTTGCGGATGACGATGATCTCGTGGCGCAGTGATGGATCGCTCATGCCGATCTCGCCAAGTCGGTGGACGAGGTTGTAGGTGAACGAATCGTAGTTATCGATGATGAGGATCATGCATTGCCGCGCCTTGCCGGGCGAATCGGCCGGATTCACGCCATCCGCGATTTCGGGGCGCACGGGCGGTCATTGTTTCGACAAGGCGGCCGACACGCAAATGTGTGCTTATGAGTGCGGCTCGCGGCGCGTTTTCGCTCGCGGCGCTCACGACGCGACATGCAACCGGACTCTCGATACGATTCGATCGCATGTACACAAGGAAACGTTGTCATGAAAAAACACCATCGCCCGGGCTTTGAGACGCTGTGCATGCACTTCGGCGAGGACCGCGAACGCCACGAGGGCGCGGCCGCGCCGCCGCTGTTTCAGAATTCCACCTTCACGTATCCCGACGCGGAATCGTTTCTACTGCGGCACGATCCCGACGCCGCGCGCCACGACTACACGCGCGTTAGTAACCCGACGACCGATCTGCTCGAGCGGAAGATCGCGGCACTCGAGCGCGCCGGGGCGGCGCGGGCATTCGGCTCGGGCATGGCCGCCATCTCGGCGGCGATCCTGTCGTGCGCCAAGGCCGGCGATCATGTTGTGACGATTGAAACGGTCTACGGGCCGACGCGCCGGCTGCTCAGCGACTATCTGCCGCGACTGGGCATCGAGACGACTTACGTCCGCGGCACCGAGTTCGAGCAGTTCGAGGCGGCGATTCGGCCGAACACCCGGCTCATCTATCTCGAATCACCGTCGAGCCTCTGGTTTGAGTTGCAGGATTTGCGCGCCGTGGCGGATCTGGCCCGATCGCGCGGGATCGCCACGATCTGCGACAACAGCAACGCCTCGCCCTATTATCAAAACCCGATCGAGCACGGGGTCGATCTGGTGGTTCACACGGCGACGAAATATATCGGCGGCCATTCCGATCTGGTGGCCGGATTTGTCGCCGGCTCACGAGATCGTGTCGCGGAATTGGCACGCGCCGAGGGCGAGCTTCTCGGGGCAACGTGCGATCCGTTCGCAAGCTGGCTCATGCTGCGCGGACTGCGCACGCTTCCGCTGCGCATGGAACGGCATTTTCGAAACGCGATGCAAATCGCGCGTCTGCTTGAGACGGATGGCCGCATCCGCCGCGTGCAATACGACGGCCTTGAATCTCATCCACAGGCCGCGCTGGCGAAGCGTCAGATGAGCGGGCACTCGGGCATGATGAGCTTCGAGCTGCGGGATGGCTCGCGCGAGGCGGCGTCGGCCTTTGTCAATGCGCTGCGCTACTTCTGCATTGCGGTCAGTTGGGGTGGATATGAAAGCCTGGCGATCCCGATTGAGGCGGCGGATCCGGCGAGCGGACGGCCGACATGGATCATCCGCCTGTCGATCGGGCTGGAGAGCGTGGAGGATCTGAAGGCGGATCTGTACCATGCGCTCAATGCCGCGGGCGCGTAACCGGCGGGCCGGGAGCGCGGCCCTGATTGGGAACATGCGATTGCGCCGGGCGTGGGTTGGATTGGGGGCGGGACTTCCTTGACCCCGGCATTTTCGGCGGTATATTGAAGATTGAGGTTTTTAGCGCTATCTGGCCGCGCGGACTCAAGACGAGACGGCTTCATTCCATGTTCGACATCACATGTTAAAAGTGACGCTCCCCGACGGCTCGGTGAAGGAGTTGCCGCAGGGTTCCACTGCGCGCGACGTTGCCGCCGCGATCGGCGCCGGCCTTGCCAAGGCCGCCCTCGGCGCGCGCGCTGATTTTGGTGGCGGCCCGGTGATGTTGGACCTGGCCGCGCCGCTGATCGGCGATTGCACGCTGAGCATCATCACGTCGCGTGATGACGATTCGCTGCCGATCCTGCGCCACAGCACGGCACACATCATGGCCGAGGCGATCTGCAAACTCTGGCCGCAGACGAAGCTGGTTTACGGCCCGCCGGTCGAGGGCGGCTTCTATTACGATATCGATCTGGATCACAAGCTCTCGACCGACGACTTCCCGCGCATCGAAGAAGAAATGGCGCGCATCGTAGCTGAGGCCCGGCCGTTCACGCGCTATGAGATGGGCCGCGAGGCCGGACTGGAGAAGGTTCGACGGGAAGGCAATCCGTACAAAGTAGAGAACGCCGAGCGTGCCAAGGGCGACAAGCTGAGTTTCTATGTGACGGGTCCGGAGCCGGGCAAGTATTGGGAAGACCTGTGCATGGGCACGCATGTTCCGGACACGGGGCGTATCGGTGGCTTCAAGGTGCTGAGCGTCTCGGGCGCGTTTCTGCACGGAGATGCGACCAAGCAGCAGTTGCAGCGCGTCCACGGCACGGCGTTTCACAACAAGAAAGACCTCGCGGCCTATCTGACACAGCTTGAAGAGGCGAAGAAGCGCGATCACCGTCGGCTCGGGCAAGAGCTTGAGTTGTTCACGATTGATCCGCTCGTCGGCAGCGGGATGATCCTGTGGAAGCCGCGCGGGGCGATTGTGCGTCTGCTGCTGGAAAATCACCTGCGCGGCGAACTGGTCAAGCAGGGCTATCAGCCGGTCTTCACGCCGCACATCGGCCGGTTGGAGTTGTTCCGCACGAGCGGGCATTTTCCGTATTATCGCGATGCCCAGTTTCCGCCGCTGTACGAGTCCGACACGTCGCGCATTCTGAACGAACTGTGGATCGAAATATATGAGCAGGGCGACGGCGGCGCGATCTCCGCAAGAGAACAGGCGCTGCTCGACGAACTGAAAGTCGTCAATCCCGAGTTGTGGGATGCGATGCTTGGCGGTGCCGCAGGCGCGGCATCCGGCGTCGAGGCGAAGCGCCTCAACACGACGGCTGGCCATCAGCAACACAATCTCGACTTGATCCGCGACCATCTGCGCGCGGAGGACGGCTTTCTACTCAAGCCGATGAACTGTCCGATGCACGCGCGCATTTATGCAAGCGAGCCGCGAAGCTATCGCGACCTGCCGGTGCGCCTCGCCGAGTTCGGCACGGTCTATCGTTATGAGCAGTCCGGCGAATTGTCCGGGATGACGCGCGTCCGAGGCTTTACGCAGGACGACGCGCACATTTTCTGCACGCCGGAACAGCTAAAGGGCGAGTTGCTGAACTGCGTCAAGCTCACGCGCTATGTCCTCGACATGCTCGGGCTGAGTGAATATCGCGTCCGCATCGGTCTTCACGATCCGGATGATCCGAAGTTCATCAAGAACCCGGAAGGTTGGGCGCTGGCCGAGCAGGCGCTGCGCGAGGTGGCGGCCGAGGTCGGCCTGATGGCGATCGAAGAAAAGGGCGAAGCCGCGTTTTACGGTCCGAAGATCGACTTTGTGGTGAAGGACTGTATCGGGCGCGAATGGCAGCTTGGCACGGTTCAGGCCGACTACAATCTGCCAAACCGTTTTGAGTTGGAGTACACAGGCTCAGACAATCGGCCGCATCGGCCCATTATGGTGCATCGCGCCCCCTTTGGCAGCATGGAGCGTTTCATCGGCATCCTGATCGAGCATTTCGAGGGCGCGTTTCCGATGTGGCTGGCCCCGGTGCAGGTGATCGTGGCATCGATCAGCGAGCGAAGTGAGGCCTATGCGAAGGAAATTGCCGAGTCGCTTCGCGGCGCGGGGCTTCGCGTCGAACTCGATGTGTCGGCCGAACGTATCGGCCCGAAGAAGCATCGCGCGCGAAAGATGAAGACACCGTACATCGCCGTCGTGGGCGAACAGGAGGCCGCGCAGCGGACGATCAACGTGAACGATCGCTCCGGCCGCCAGCTTGATGACATGAACCTTCAGTCGTTTCTCAACATGCTTTTGCAGCAGAACCGTCCGGCGCCGCACATGGACGAAGCGCGTGCTTCGTAGGCGCCGGCCGTTGCCTTTTTTTCGAGAGGATGGTGTTTGTCCAGCAATATCAGACTTCGCGTGAACGAGCAGATTCGCATCTCGCCGGTGCGACTGATCGATGAGAACAAGAACATGCTCGGCATCGTGCCGACGGATGAGGCCTTGCGCATGGCGCGCGACGCCGGTCTCGATCTGGTCGAGATGTCGCCGAACGAGCGGCCGCCCGTCTGCCGAATCATGGACTACGGCCGGCACAAGTATCAACTGTCGAAGAAATCGAAGCAGAAGCACCACGAGCAGAAGATCAAGGAGGTTCGTCTGCGCCCGAAGACCGACGACCACGACCTCGGCGTGAAGATGAAGCACGCCCGCGAATTTCTTGAGCACGGCAATCGCGTGATCGTGACGATGCTCTTCCGCGGGCGAGAGCGCTTCCACCAGGACATCGCGTTTCAGACGTTCCGCGACATCGCGGCGGATATGGGCGAACTGGCCAAGGTCGATCAGCCGCCGCGCCTGCTCGGCAAGAAGATGACGATGGTCCTCGCGCCGACGAAACTGCCGACGCCGGGCAAGAAGCCCGATCAGCAGCGCAAGAAAGAAGGCGATCGCAAGTCGAGCGCCGACCATCCAAAATCCGCCTCGCCGGCAGCCGGCGCCGAAGCCCCCGCAACTGAATCGGCCCAGCCCGGAGCCTCCGCGCCCGGGGCGGCTCCCGAAGCACAGACCGCATCAGACTCGGCCGGCAACTGATGCACTTGCTCGCTTCGCCGCGACCGGGCCGCCGCCGATATTGCTTGCTGCCGCGCGCAGTCGAGCACGAAGGGTGTGGCCGTGCGGATTCAATGCAAATGCGGCAGGCACGTTTCATTTGAAACGCCCCTCGAAAGCTGGGATGTGGCGTGCCCCTATTGCGCTCGTCCGATTCGCCTGCGCGCCGCGCGTGACGACGGCCGCGAAGAGGCTGGTCACGATGTCGCGCGCCCGCCTCCCGATGGCGAGTCGCCGGTGGACGGCATACCCCTGACACTCACGGAGATCGCGCCGCGATCGGTTCGCAAGGCAGACGACGACGGGCCGCATCGAACGGCGCGCCCGCCTCACACGCGAACGTGCCCCACGTGTAAATCCGCATTCCCCGCGACGACTCGCGTCTGTGTGCGCTGCGGCATCAATCTGGCGATCGGCCTGCCGATTCCGCTTTCTGACGACAACGAAATGGACACGCCTTACGCCGTGGCTGAGCAGCTCGCGCGGCCGGTTTCGTGGATCATTCCCTTCGGCGCGCTGCCCGTCGGAACCGATCGTTGCGGGCCTCGAACGCCCTGGGCGGCGCGGGCGCTGGTCGTGCTGGCCGCATTGGCGAGCGGCGCGTATCTCTTCTCATATCACACAAATGCATCGCTCCTTCCGCATTGGAAAGAGGTCGCACTCTGGACCGGAAGCGTCGATCCGGACGCCGCGACACTGATCCAGATGTATACGGCGGACCGCCTCGGAGACCAGCTCGCATTTGAAGCGCTGCTGGAGTATCTGATCAACGAAGACCTCGACGAGCGAGCGCGGCGCGGTGAAGATGAAACCCCATCCTATATCGGCATGCGCTACACGAATTTTCTTGAACACTACGCGACCGAAGAGCTGGTGCTCGACGCACATCGAAAGCTCGGGCCGAACCAGCGCAGCACGGCGGCCTTCGAACCGCACCAGGTCCTGACGAGCGTCTTTGTACATAACAGCGTGATCCGCCTGCTCGTGAACCTGCTGTTCTTTTATATCTTCGCGACTGCCGTGAATGCGGCACTTGGAAATGTGGTGACGTCCGTATTATTCCTGTTGATCGCGCCGGCCGCTGGGCTGGCGCAGGTGTGGATGTCGGTCGGCGCGCCGATCGCGCCAACCTATGGACTGTCGGGCGTGGTGATGGGCATGGCGGGGGCGTGCGCCGCGCTGCTGCCGGCGTGCCGTGTTCATGTCATCGTGTGGTACAGGTTGTTCGCGAAGAGCCGCTTCTTCGAGATGAGCCACTTCATGAGACGCTGCTCGCCGTGGACGATGATCGCGCTGTATATCGCGATCGACCTGTTGCTGTCGTGGGGGCCGTCTCGCCGCGGCGCGTGGCCCTACGGGCTGCTCGGCGGGCTGGCGGCCGGGCTGATGCTCGGCTTCTTGATGCGGCGATTTAACTTGGTTGAGCGGCCGCAGCATGATATATTGGGGCGGCTGCTCGGGCCGCGCGCCGGCTGATTGATAAACACGCCGGGCCGAACGCAATCACATGATCGTCCGCCTAATTCCGCCGCGGCCGCCGCCTGATAAACGAGCGCGAACAGATGGGAGCTGCCCCCATGATCATGCGCGTCGCCTGCAAATGCGGAACCCAACTCAAGCTGGGCGAAAAACACGCGGGCAAGATCGTCAAATGCCCCAAGTGCGAGAAGAAGTTCCGCATTCCCGCTGAACGCTTCGGCGCAGCCGGCAGCGCCGCCGGTGCGGCGCCGATGGCCGCTCCGCCCCCACAGCCGCAGCCGGCCATGGCAAGCAGCTTCTCCGAAATCACGCCGGTCAATCTCGACGATGAACTGCTGCGCGACGTGAACGCGGACTTCGAGTTGTCGGCCGTCGACCTGCTGGGCGACGCGAGCGCACAGAAGAACGCGCAGTTGGAGATCGCCCCGCCCGCCATGGAAATTGACCTCGGGCGGCCGTCCGAGATGGCCTATGCCCGCGATCAGCGCCGCGCCTCAAGTGCCGCCGCCCTGGCGTCGTCGGCCACCACCGCGCCGACGCGCTCTTTCTGGGTCAATCTCGGCCATGCGTTTCTCTTTCCATTCGCCACGGTGGGCAACGCGATCAGCACGGTCGTCTTGATGGCGCTCATGGTCTTCGCGTCGTTTTCGTGCCTGGGCGTCTTTTTTTATCTGTATCTGCCGGCGGTCTTCATGAACATCGCGGCGGACTCCGCGTCCGGCTCGGACGATTACAATGCCGCCTCCCTGGAGGGCGGCCTGTGGGATGCCATCATCCGCCCGTTTCTTCATTTCGTCGGCACCTTCGCGCTGGCGATGTCGCCGTGCATTGCATATGCGTTTCTCGTCAACACCGGCATACTCAAGCCCAACGATGTCATTTTGTATCTCTGGACGGCATTCGGCATTTTTCTCTGGCCGATGCTGATGCTGCTCGCCGCCACTGAGTCGCTGGGTGTGTTGTCGCGCCCGCAACTGGTGCTGGAGTCGATCTTCCGGACGATCGGGCCGTATCTGGCGATCTGGGGCGCGCTGATTCTCGCGACGGCCCTGACGATGGCGACGTCGCTGGGGGGCGAGATCATGCAGCACACGCGCGTGCGATCGACCGATGTGTGGGGCGCGGCATTTAATTTCCTCGGCGGCAAGTTCATGGGCGAGGCGCTGACGCTCTATTTCAATCTCGTCTGCATGCGCATCGTCGGGCTTTATTATCTGCACTTTAAGCACCGGTTCACGTTCCGGCTGGAGTAGATGGGAGGCTCGGAATGGTCCGAGCGAAGCAACGACAGAGGGGGGGGGGCTTGGTGGTATAATGGTACGGCAGGCGCGGCGCGGGCCGCGCGGCGGGACGGGATAATTCGGGGGCCATTCTCGTGAATCGCGGCGGATTGATGCTGGCCTGCGTCGCGGCGCTGTGTTGCGTACACGCCGATCAGGGCTTCTGCGCCGCGGATGAAACGTTGTCCGTCGATTTCTGGAATTTACGCAGCCGAGTCGATGCGAGCGGCGTCGGCTCGGCCATAGACGGCACGAACACGGTCCAGAATCCGTTTCACAAGCTCGATCATGCCGAACTCACTTTGCCCGGTGGAGCCACTTCGACGGCCGATACCGAGTATCATGCCGCATGGGACGCCGCCGGCTTCTTCCACTTTCTCGCCGAAGGCCAGCACGCCGCCGCCGGACACAATGGCCTGTTCTCGCGTTCGACCGGAGTTGTCTTCTTCACGCCGCGGGTGGATTCAATTCTCTCATTGAATCTCCTTTACAACTACGCGCTCGGAAACGGAGATCGCGAGGCGTTTGTCTCGCTGACCGTCGCGCAAGAGGCATCCATTGCACTGCTCTTATACACTGAGCGCAGACTGACACTGCTCGGCCAGAACACCGGCCAAATTGCATATGAACCGGATGAAATCCCTCTATTCGCCAATGTGCCCTACGCCGTGCAATACCGACTCGAAATCGAATCCTTCAGCGGCAGCCCCTCGGTTCTCTCAACAGGCAACGGCAGCGTGCAGTTTACCGTCACGCCCATCCCTGAACCGGCCACACTGTCGCTGATCCTGCCCGCATTGCTGCTTATTCGCCGAACGCGCCGCCGCTCCAATCGGGGTCGGGATAATCACACCACAGGGGTTCATTGATCATGCCGCGCATCGACTGCCCTTGCGGCCACGCCATGCTGATTCCCGCGGAGCGGAACGACACGGCCTGTCCGCGATGCGGCCGCGAGATTCGGGGCGGCGAATCGCGAAAGAACGGGCCGTGCGAGCCGGCGCGGCGCGAGACAGCGCAACGGGATTCAACGCATCGCGAATCAGCACAGCGGGGGTCGGTGCGGCGCGAGCCAACCTCGCGCGAAGCGCCATTGCCCACGCCGGATGACACAGAGTTGACACTCATCGACCCCGCACCGTCGGTCGCCGGGTATGACGCCGCGCGAATCGGCCCGGGCGCCAATATGCCCGCGGCCGGCGCGGAGCAAACAGAACCGGATGTTGCATTCGAAGGCCTGCCGCCGATTCGAATCGACTATGCCGGAGACGGCCGGCCTGAGCCGCCGGCCGGTTCGTCGCTGGTTGATCCGTACGATTACCACGAGCCGTCACCGTGGTGGAGTGCCTGGGGGGTGATTCAGTGGCTGGTGGACATCCGGGCGATCGCGGTGGCGCTGCTATTCTCATTGCCGCTGTCGTGTCTGGGGTTTGGATTTGTATTCACTTCGGCGATTTCGCGAGACGCATGGTCGCCCGTTGCCATCGCGGGTTTTCTCATTTGTCTGCCGAATGTGTTGATCTATCGGGCCGACCCGAGCCTATACCTGCCCAACCCGACATGGTGGACGGTCGCGTTCTTTGCGGCGATTCAATTCGCATATTTCTACATGATTGCCCTGGTTGTGATTCGATGTCTGTGGCGGACCTGAGGATCGTCCGCAGCATTCGCGTGTGCCCATGAATTGCGGCGTGCAGCCGTTGAAGCGCGAGGCCCATCTTCATTCCAAGGCCGATTCGGACATCCACGGCCGCCGCCCCCTGGTGGTCGCAGCCCTGAACGCGCGGTACTGATCGGGCACATGCGATTGCCCTTGAGTCGCGGGCGCTGCTTGCCGCTATAATCAGCGGCCTGAAACTGGTTGACCTGAAGCAGCGAGACGCCCTCCTTGGACCTCTTCCTCACTCGTAGCGTGCCGTACATGGCGCGCGGCAATTATCTGGTCGAAGTCAAACACCTGTTGCTCTGGGGCGTCTTCGTCGGCATGTTCGAGGGGGCCGCCTCGTCGATCGTTGTCGCGAAGACGTTCAACGGCGGGCCTTGGCTCATCACGATCGTGATGGCCATGCCGATGATTGCGAATCTTGCGGGGCTGCTCTGGGGGAGCATCGCCGCCGTTCGGCCGAAGCTACCACTGTTCATGGTGTTTGGAGTGGGGACGATCCTGCTGATCGGCTCGGTGGGCCTGACGCCGGAATCGCGCGTGGGCGGCTTTGTTTTCGTGGCGCAGATCGGCCTGGCCCGGACGCTGCTGGCGGGCTGCGTGACGGTGCGCTCGGGTCTGTGGAAGCACAATTATCCGGCGGCCATGCGCGGGCGCATCGCGGCGCGGCTTCAGATCGTGCGTTATTCGCTGGGAATCGGCGTGGTGACGCTGGTGGCCGTGCTGTTCGACGTGAACCCCTCGCTGTACGTGGTGATCTATCCGATCGTTGCGGTGATCGGTTCGCTGGGGCTGCTGCAGATGCGCCGCATGCACGTTCGCGGCGAGCGAGCTTTGATGTCGGACCTGCGTCGACGGCGGGCGAGCGGCGAAGATGTGTTTCGTCGGCACGGCATTTTGCGGCCGCTGAGCGAGGCGGTCGACGTTTTGCGACAGGACGCGGCGTTTCGGCGCTACTGCATCGGCATGATGCTGCTGGGCACGGGCAACATCATGATCTTCCCGGTGATGGCCATCATCGTGACGAAAGAGCTTCCGCTGGGCTATATGCACAGCTCGGTGCTGCTGGAGACGCTGCCACAGCTCATCATGATGCTGTCCATGATGTCGTGGGCGGGCCTGTTTGATCGGCGCGGTGTTGTTCGCTTTCGCGTGCTGAACGCGGCAACATGGGCGCTGGCGTCGGTCTTCGGCGGGCTGGCGGCGCTGATGCTGCTGGTGCCGGGGGCGATGGACTCCGTGGCGCTGTTTGCGACGGCCGTAACGATGGTGGCGCTGTCGCGCCTGTTTGAAGGCCTCGGCCGCGGGGGCGGTGCGATCGGCTGGAATCTTGGGCATCTGCACTTTGCCGAGCCGTCGCGCGCGGAAATTTACATGGGCGCGCATGTATTCCTCACCGGGCTGCGCGGGCTGACGGCCCCGTTCATCGGCACGCTGGTTTATCAATTTGCCGGCCCGCTCGTGTTTCTCTTTTCGGCGGCGCTGGGCTTTGCGGGAATGATGACGTTTCGCAGCCTGCTCAAGGGCGATGCCGTGGAAGACGCGGTTGACGACATGGCGACGGTGGATCTATCCGCCACGGCCGACGTTCCCACGACGCAGGCCGCCGCGCGCGTGGACGCCGGGACGGAGCGGGTGGTTGAGCCTGACTTGCTGCCCGTCGCCGCTTCGGCCGAGAATGCGCCGTCGACAGAGCGCCGGGTGTCGTCATTGTGACACCTCCGCGGGCGGGGTGCGGCTCGATTGGCGTGCGTCTCGCATGCCGATGTGGGCCAGGATTTCCGGCGTGCCGGGCAGGATGCCGGGGCGGCCGCGCACCTCATCGGGCGTGAGCCATGCAAGCTGTGCGACTTCGGCGGGGTTGGGGTGAGGCTCCGGCGTGAGCAGGTCGGCCGACCAGCAGTAGAGTATCAGCCGCCCATCGTGCTTGGTCTGCGTCATGAGCAGTTCGCCGGGCGCCACGTCGGCATTCAACTCCTCGCGCATCTCGCGGATGAGCGCGTCGGCCTGCGACTCGCCCGGTTCTATTTCGCCTCCCGGAAAGCACCAGGCAAGCGGGGCGCGTACATGCGCTGATCGCTGAATGACCAGCAATCGATCATCGCGGCGAATGACCGCGACAACGCCAAGCATGGGCTTCTTTGAAGTTGGCGCAGACTGCTCTGGAGAATTCATGGCGGTGGCGCCGTGTATGCGGCGTGTCGGACGAGACCTTACGCGACGGCCTGCCGCCGCTCAGGGGCTTTTTTTTCGAGGCCCTCGAACCATTGAATGGTCATGGGAATGCCGTCCTGGTAGTTGACCGTCGGCTTCCAGCCGAGTTCGCGGCGGGCCTTGTCGGCCGAGAAGTAGGTATCGCGGCCCATGAGCCAGACGGCGTAGCGCGTGATCATCGGCGGCTTTTTCCACTTGAGCGCGTGGCCGAGGCATTCCAGCACAAACGCCGCGTTGTATGCCACGCGATAGGGCACGCTGCGCGTCACGCGCGGCGCGCCCAGTGCATCGGCCAACATGTCGAAATACTGGCGCTGCGTCATTTCGCCGTCATTGCTGCAGTTGTATGCCTGCCCGACGGCATTCGGATTGTCGGCCGCAAGGATGCAGCCTTCGGCGACATTGCCGGCGTAGACCACGTTGAGCCGGTTATCGCCGCTGCCGAGGAGCTTGGCCTTGCCGGTGCGGATCATGCGCGAGAGCCGGGCGATCGTCGCGCGGTCGCGCGGGCCGTAGAGCCAACTCGGGCGAATGACGGAGTATTTGACCTTGCTGCCGGCCGCATGGCGACGCCAGAGTTCCTGTTCGGCGGCTACTTTGGCGCGCGTATAGTAAGACCACTTGTGAACGTTGACGCCCAGCGGCTCTGTTTCGTCGACGACGAGGCCCTTCTCGTTGCGATGGCCGTAGACGCTGATGGAGCTGACATGAATGAATCGCGGCACGCCCGATTTTTCCGCGGCGTCGAAGAGGTTGTTTGTGCCGTCGATCGTGACGCGCTGGAAGTCATCCCACGGTCCCCAGTCGCCGACGCGGGCGGCGGCGTGATAGACACACTGGGCCCCATCGCAGGCTCGCTCGACCGAGGCCTTGTTGGTCAGGTCGCCCTCGACCAGTTCGACGCCCTGGGCCTTGAGCCATGTCAGGTCGGCCCCGAAGCGAACCAGACATCGGACCGGCCGGCCGCGCTTGCGGAGTTGTTCAACGATATGGCTGCCGAGAAGTCCCGTCGCGCCGGTTACAAGATTCATCAGATGGCGGCCTCCAATTGGCGTAAGTGGAAACGAAGCACTGTAATTGGCGAAGGTAGGGGCGTCAAACGAAAGCGGGAAATGGGATGCGGACGGGCGCGGGAGGTGCATCGATCGAGGTTCCGGAGGCCCAATAATATAAGGTATTGCCTATAATAATGTTGTGGTTCTCCGCGTGCCGCAGACCCCATCAAGTAGGAGGAGGGTTAGCGGGCCGAGACACCCGAATCTGCGGGTTGTATGGTTCGGTCTGTGCGCACCGGCGGGACGCCGATGCTCCCCGGCCCGCAAGGTCGTCTGGCTCGGCCTACTGGCTGCCTTCGTGCCCGGAGCGCTGCCGCTTCCGTACGGTCGCGGCCCCGATTGCGCGGGTTGGATCGGGAACATGTGATTGCCCGGCGCGGTGCGCCTTGTCGAGCGGGCGTGGTTCGGCTACACTGCGGGGCTATTTTCGAGGAACCCGACCCCGTGTGGAGACATCGTCCATGCCGAAGATGAAGACGCATAAAGGACTGACTAAGCGAATCAAGGTGTCCGCGAGGGGCAAGGTTCGCTACAACAAAAGCGGCGCCGGCCACCTCATGAGCGGCAAGAGTTCATCGCGCCGGCGCGACATGCGCAAACATATCGAGCTGAATGATGCGCCGCTGGCGAAGCGAATTCGCCGGATGATGGGCCTATAGACAACACGTATCGCCGCCGCGCGGAATTGTGGCGGCGGAGCGCATGACGCGAGCGCGTCGGAGATTGATCCATGCCACGAACCAAAACCCACGTTGCCCACAAAAAGAAAGTGCGGCGCATCCTCAAGGCGGCCAAGGGGTATTATGGCGCCCGCAGTAAGTTGCTCAAGGTCGCCCGCGACACCGTCCTCCGCGCCGGCGCCTATTCCTATCGCGACCGCCGGGCGCGAAAGGGAGATTTCCGTCGGCTCTGGATCACGCGCATCACCGCCGCGTGCCGGGCGCGTGACATCTCGTACAGCCGTTTTATCAACGGCCTGAAGCTGGCGTCGGTCGACCTGAATCGCAAAATGCTCAGCGAGATTGCCATCGCCGACCCGGCCGCGTTTGACGCCATCGTCGATATCGCGCGGAAGCATCTGCCGAGCCGCGCGGCCTGACGCCGCGGACTACCGGCTGTTTTCTTGCAAACCCTCCGGCGCCGCCGATTCGTCGCGCGGCGCTTTTTCAGTGCGCCGGGCATGGCGCGATGACTTGGAGGTGAGAGTCCTCTGGGAG
>CAZRFP010000093.1:0-17183 GCA_964599535.1 uncultured Planctomycetaceae bacterium | reverse complement strand
ACAAGGTCAAGGCCGACGCGACCGGCAACAACGATGGGACCACATGGGAACATGCCTACACCGACCTGCAAATTGCGTTGGGCGTCGCAATGGCAGGGGACCAGGTTTGGGTTGCGTCCGGCGAGTATAAAGCTGGCACATCGCAAAGCGACACGTTTGCGCTCGTGGACGGCTTGATCGTACTGGGCGGTTATCTCGGAAGCGACCTCGACCCGTCCGCCCGCAATCCCGACCCGGAATCGAACGGCACGGTGCTCAGCGGCGAACTGGGGGACGCGCAGGAGATCGACGACAATACTTATGTCGTTATGACTGCAACAGGGCTTGAATTTCAGTCAACCCGCCTCGACGGCTTCACAATCACGCGGGCCAGTTCCGTCGGCATTTACAATGAGAACAGCCGCGTCGATTACGCGAATCTCATCATCACCGACAATCACGAAGTCAACGCATTGTACTCGCAGGGCGCGGGGATGCTGGTGGTATCCAGTTTCGAGCCAGATCGGCCTACCATCATCAACTGCAATTTCATCGGCAACTCGCAGCCCAACTACGGCGATGGCGGCGGACGACAATGGGAAGCGTGAGCAGGAGGAGCGACAGGGTGGCCGGTTCGGGGATGAGGCAGTGGCGGTGGGAGCAATAGTAGTAGCAGTGAAAGCGGCAGCGGCGAGCAAGGCGGCACGTCCGAGTCTTCCGAAAGTGAATCGGAGTCATCGGAGTCAGAGTCATCGGAGTCCGATGCCGAGGCGTGTGCCGCGTTTTATCAGTGGTGTATGGAGCAGACCTGGGGGCCGAACTCCGAATACACCGGCCTCGAACAGGTCCAGCGCATGATGAACAAGAAGCGCGACCTGGGTCTGTAGCCCGCGCCGCAGAAATCGAGAATCCCGCGCGAAGCGGAGATTCAAGTCACTCGCGCGGCCCGCGCCGCGCCTGCCGTGCCGTTATACCGCCGAGATCGGCCGATTGCGGCACGAATGAACACTCATCGTGAAAGGGGGCGCGACAATCGCATGATTCGTCAAAGCGGCCTGCCACGTCTACCATGCGGAGTCACGCCTTTTCAGCCGCGGGCCATCTCTCGACGCCGCGCGGAGCGACCTCCCCTCGCCCATTCCGGTTCGGAATTCAAGTGTTTCTTGACCGTCACGGAGTTTTGTCAAAGAACCCAAAAAAGAACGGAACAGCACCTCGTCAGCGCTGTTCCGTTCTTAAATGGCTTCATCATCCTACGACCATCGCGAGCAGGCTTTCGCCAGACCGCGCGGCCGTGGTGAATTCTGCTTTACCAGCCGCGGTTTCCGCCGCCGCCGCCGTAGCCGCCCCGGCCGCCGCGACCACCGCCGCCGCCGCCATAGCCGCCCCGACCGCCGCCACCGCCGCCGCCCGTTCGCGGCTTCATCGGCTTGGCCTCGTTGACCGTCAGCGCTCGGCCGTCATGCTCCTGGCCGTTCAGCGCCGCGATCGCGGCATCGGCTTCGGAATCGGAATCCATCTCGACAAATCCGAAGCCCTTGCTTCGACCCGTCTCGCGATCCGTGATCACCGTCGCCGATGTCACCTGTCCGTGCTGCGAGAACAGACGCTCAATGTCTGAACCCGTAACCGAATAGGACAGATTGCCCACATACAGTCTCTTACTCATAAACAACGCTCCTCAAAAACTGGAAGCTCTGACCCGGTTTTCACTTTCCCGAGTCAACGAAAGGGGCCGCACATTCGACCCGGCGGTAGGAGCAGGCGAGAAAGGCTAGAAATGCAAGCAGACACATACAGGCCGCAGGCAACTAACGAATCGTCAGATCCAACCAACGCGAGAATCATAGCTCGCCATTGGCATGCCCACAAGGACAATTTTCCGGAACCATCCGAGGCGTGGTTGCTGCCGAAAGCCCCCCCCACTTTCGCTACACTTCTGGCTTTGCCCGCCAGCCGCCCCTATTGTGACGCTGCCGTTGGAAAATCCGACACGGCGAGTGAGGAAGTGATGGCCAACCCCCTTTTTCCACTCCTGCGGGCTGTTTGGCGAGCCGTACGTGGCTTTCTGCCACGCAGCGTACGCCGTCGAGTCGAATCCTCCGGCGCGGCCATCGGGTTGCGATCGGCACTCGGCCAAAGCAAGGCGGATGCCGAACTTTCATTCTGGCGCGACCAGACCCGGCGCTCCGGCGGCAATCTACGGCGCGACGACTACTACCAGCACCTCGTCCACCGCATGGCCGTTCTGCCCGACCATTTCTCATTTGCCGATCTGGTCGTGATCGACATCGGCTGCGGGCCGCGCGGCTCGCTCTGCTGGATCAACGGCGCGCGGCTGCGCATCGGCGTCGATCCGCTAGTGGACGCCTATCGCGAACTCGGTATCGCCGATCAGCCGATGGACTACGTCGGCGCGGCGGCGGAACGGCTCCCGTTTCAGGATGCAAGCATCGACATCATCATCACGATTAACGCCCTCGATCACGTCGACGACATTCACGCGGCCTTTCGCGAGATTCGCCGCGTGCTCCGACCCGGCGGGCTGTTCATGGGTTCGATCAATCTGCGCGAAATTCCCACGGCCACCGAGCCAAGCGTCGTCTCGCGCGCGTGCGTCGAGCGAGAACTCCTCGCAGGCTGGCACGTCGAACATCTCGTCGTCTTCCCCGAGTGCGACGTGCCCGACGACGCCTATCGCTACGCTAGTCAGCCGCCACCGCCGGGCTATCGCGCGGAAATGGATGTCCTCTGGTGCAGGGCGCGTTCCCCCATCACATAACTTTTAATCAAAGCTCAACTTACGATCTCACCACAGGCACCATTGGGCCTTTCCCGGGCCGTTTCCGTTAATGTGTATGGACAACACGCCCCCGCACGCAGAAGGAGATGCCTGAACATGGGCCATACTCGACCGCAATGCCTGCCTCTGATTCTCGCCGCAATAACCATCCTTAGTCTGACCACCCCTTCGAGTGCCGCGCCGGAAGACACCACGGCCGACGCCGTTCTGGGTCAGACCGACTTCACCTCCAACGGTGACAATCAGGGTGGCAATCCCTCAGCGACAACACTCTCCGGCAATCGCGGACTGTTCGTCGATTCGACCGGTCGCCTCTGGGTTGCCGACACGAGTAACAACCGTGTATTGAGCTGGCCCGACGCCGATTCGTTCACGAACGGTCAGGCGGCGGATATCGTTCTCGGGCAGATCGACTTCGTGAGCAATCAAGAGAACAAGGGCAACGCCAACCCCGATGCCACGACACTGTCAGGCCCTCGAAGCGTCGCCGTCGATGCAAATGGCAATGTCTACGTCGCTGACTCCGGCAACAAGCGTATTTTGCGGTACGCACCGCCCGTCACATCCAACCAGGCCGCCATCCAGGTCTTCGGACAGAATGACGACTTCACGACGGCCAATCAGGCCAACGGGATGAACGCCAACGCCTTCAACATGGGCAACCCCGATGGCATCGCCGTCGATTCAAGCGGTCATCTCTACTTGGCAGATCGGTTTCTTCATCGCGTGCTGGTGTATCTCAACCCGGCTGGAACAGATACGCAGGCCGATATCGTCCTCGGCCAGATCGACTTCACCAAGGCTGAGCGCAATCAGGATGACAACAATCCGACACCCAAACAGAACAGCTTCAGCAATCCCATCGGTGTCGGCGTCGATGCCGACGGAAACGTCTACGTCGCTGACGAAGCGAACAACCGCGTGCTGCGCTTCGAGCCACCGCTCCTGGACAACATGAATGCCTCGCGCGTCTATGGTCAGGCGGACTTCACCGGCGGAACGGAAAACAACCCGACGCGCGGCGCGGGCACGATGTTCGGCCCCGTCTACGTCGCTGTCGATCCAATCTCCGGAAACCTCTACGTGGCCGACGCGATTAACAATCGAATGCTCGAATTCGAAGACCCCGCGACCGACAGCATCGCCGACCGCGTTTTCGGCCAGTTGGGCGACTTCACGACGGGCACAGCAAATCAAGGCGGCGTCAGCGCCGACAGTCTGTCAGACGTCGGCGGTGTTGCCGTCGATGCCGAAGGCCATCTCTACGCCGGCGATCGCCTGAACAATCGCGTGCTGCGATACAACATCGCATCGGGCAACGGCAACGGAAACGGCAACGGCAACGACAATGGCAACGACAATGGCAACGCCAACGGCAATGACAACACAAACGACAATTCAAACGGCAATAACAACGGCAATGCCAACGGAAACGAAAACAACAACGCTAACGACAACACCGGCGACAATACAAACGATAACAACGGTGGACCCGGCATGGACGGCGCGGCCTGCGGCACATGCGGCGAGGGCGCGATGATGATGGCCCCGCTCATGCTGATCGGCGCGGGCGCATTTCGCAACCGCCGTTCGGCGCGCCGCCGCGCGAAGCGCTGACGCCGCCGAAGGCGCATTCGAAGCGATTCACTTAACGCATTCAGAAGGCCCCGGTTCATCGCCGGGGCCTTTTCTCATCTGAGGAAATCAGCAACCGCCCGATCGGGGCGCTAATACTTGAAATGGCGGATGTGCTCGCCCTGCTCGCCGATGCTGGTCATCGCGTCGATGCCGATCTGCAGATGCACCTCGCTCCACATCTTCGTCACGCGTGCGTCGCTTTCTTCCGTCTTCACGCCGTCCGGCGTGATCGGCACGTCCGACACCAGCAGCAGCGCCCCGCGCGAAATCTCATTCTTGTGGCCGACGATGAAGACTGTCGCCGTCTCCATGTCGATTGAAATCGCGGTCATCTGCTGTAATCGAATGAGAAACTCCTGGTCATGCTCCCAAACGCGCCGGTTCGTCGTGTAAACCACGCCCGTGCGGTAATCCAGGCCGCGCTGCACGATCTTCTCAGAAACGAACTTGTGCAGCTTGAATGACGGCAGCGCCGGCACTTGCGGTGAAAAATAATCGTCCGACGTGCCCTCGCCGCGAATCGCCGCAATCGGCAGAATCAAGTGACCGATCTCCGTCGTCGGCTTCAGGCCGCCGCACTTTCCGAGGAACAGCACACCCTTCGGCGCTCGCGCCGTCAGCAGGTCCATGATGATCGCGGCATTCGGCGATCCGATACCGAAGTTGACGATGCTCAGTCCGGCCGAGTTCGTCGCGGCCTGCATCGGCCGGCCGACGCCCTGAACATCGCAATTGAATTGTTCCGCGAATTTTTCAACGTAATAGGCGAAATTCGTCAAGAGCACATAGTCGCCGAACGCATCGATCGCCATGCCGGTATAGCGGGGCAACCAGTTCTTCGCGATGTCGATCTTTGATGGCGCCAAAGCCTTCCTCGATATTACGCCGCGCGCTCCGCGACAGTCGATCTGCCGCCACGTCACCACGTCCTAACGCCGCGACGCCGCCGCGCCAAATCCTGCGATCTGTACATCATATCGCAATCGCCGCCGATCGCGAAACCCCGGACTGTAGTGCCCATTATAAAGCCGCCCGTCAACGCCACACATCAGGGCCAATCAGAGTCGTCTATCAGTGCCGCCAACACGAGCCGTCAATCCGAGCCGCGACCGTAAGGAAGCGGTGGCGCTCCACGCAGCTTGGCGCTCCATTGTCGCATCGCGCATGCCGTCACCAAATCGCCTCGCCAAATCACGCCATGTAGGCCTTTTTATATTATCACTAACAAATGTTGACAGCCCCTGCCCATAAACTTATACTATGCTAATTCTACATCAGGAGAAACGAAAATGACGCGACGCCCACGCGCCTTCACGCTCATCGAACTCCTCGTCGTCATCGCCATCATTGCCGTGCTCATCGGCCTGATGCTTCCCGCCGCTTCCTCCGCGCGCCTGCTCGGCATGCGAACCAAATGCCTCAGCAACCTGCGACAGATCGGAACCGCCGTCATCATGTACCTCGGCGACAATGACGACCGATACCCCACCACCATGGAAACCACGTCCACCGGCTCCCCGGTCACGATCAGTTGGTGGGCCATCGACAACTACCAGACCTCGCTCAACCGCTATATTCAGGTCGACCGCGGCGGCGTCGACGACGGCGGCACGGCTCGCGGCGGCGTCTTCAACGTCTGGTACGATCCTGCTGACCCCGACGCCGCTCTCCCCGTCATGTGGGGTTCGTTCTCCGACAACGGACTCATCACCGGCGTGCCGCGCGCCCTGAGCGAAATCCGTCGGCCGGCCGACACCGTCTACGCCACCCTTCGCGAAAAGCGATGGGCCGATGTCGTCGGCGTGCGGATTCCCGATCCCGTCCCGGTCGATTCGCCAAACCACGCCTTCTGGACCAGCGAATTCTTCGATATGTGCCTGGACCCCTGGGCGGAAACGGATGATTCATCCGACCCTTTTCACTGGACCAAAGGCCGCGCTCTGCCGCCCTGCGAGATGGCCAACGGCGGACCCTGCTCGGACTGGTCCGATCAGATCGACGGCCGATCACCCCTGCTCGAAAACAACAAGCCGCGCTACGGAAAGGTTCAGCCCTATCTCTTTTGCGACGGCCATGTCGACATCATGCCGTTTGAAAGCACTTATGTCGGCCCGACCGGCAATATGTGGGACATCTACTAATGCCGCGAAAACGCCGCTCGTTCCCAGGATGGCTCATTCTCACCGCGCTCTTCGCGGTCGCCGTTGGCGGAACATGGATGCTCATGCGCCAGATTCCAACGCCGCGCGACATGCCACGCCTCGGACCTACCGCTCTGCCCGATCCGACATGTGACGGGCGATGAACCAAGTCCATTATGATTCGAAAGGTGACTTGCCGACGCCCGCCCCCTGCCGCCTTTCATACTTTTTGATGGATCATTCGGAAACGCCCTTCTACACTCTTGCATCGCACATCGCACGTGCGGCACAATGCACCGTGTCGATGGCTTGCGAGAGCCGCGGAATGGCACATCACCAAAACGAAAAAGGCGCGGATATTCGCCGGCGCGAGCTTGCTTTCGCACACTGGCAGGCCGAGATCACGCGCGGCGGCACCGAGCCGCGCACGCTTGCAAACGTCGTCAAACGCGCACTGGCCGACGCCGATGTGCGGGCCGATCCGGCGCTCGCCGCAATGATTCGAGACTTCGCCCGCCAGCGCGCCAAGTTTCTCGAAGAATTCAAGCCGACACACGTCAATCAACTGACCAAGACGCCGGTCATTCAGCATGAGTACGGTGCCGCGGCCAACGTCGGTCACGTCGCAACCGAGGAAGAAGTACGGATCGCTTCAGACCGGCTCATACGCCAGTTTGACGAGTACGCCGCACACTTCTTCGAGCCGGAAGCGAGAGAAATCTGCGAGCGTCTCAGAGCCTTGCAAGCAAGATTTTCGAAGTGGATCCCCGTCGCCGCCGTTCAACATTGCGATCAAACACTCGCCCGCCTATCTTCGCGCCGACAGGAGTACGACAACTACATCCTTCAACTCGAACAATCCGGCAAAGCAGCCGCCGAAAGCGGCGACCATGAAGCCGCGTCAAGAGTTGTCAAGCGACTTTCGACGATTCACGCCACGCATCCGCAGTTGCTAACCGACGATCGCCTGAACGAGATTCGCCGCGGTCTCGCGCAGTCCGCCAGCATTCACGAACATCGCGCCGCCCTGCAGGAGTTGATCGAACGCGAGCGCGCCGTTATCGAAGAGCTGAAGTCCATCGCTCGAGCCGTCCATCGCTTTCATCGGATGGCGAGAACCGCGGATCATGATGGAAATGAGTATCGCCAGGCCGAGTCGGAATACCATCGCGCCGTTCAAGAAGTCCGTACGCACGACAAGGAATGGCTCTCGGCTCTGATTCTGGAACTGCTCGAAATCATCGGCGAGTGGGCGCATCCACCGCCCAGGATCGAAGCTCAGCTCGACAAATTCGTCGAAACGGTACGCGCCTCGGTCAAGAACCTCCGCCGGGAGATCATCGAGATCGAAACTGAGAAATTGAACCCGACGCAGGGACAGGTCGATCCGTCGAACTGACCCGAATTGCGAGTTATTCCGCGCGCTGCTGCGGCCTGGGCCGCAATTCCTGTCATTCCCAACCCACTTATCTCATACGAAGCGCCATAGCGTACTGGAACACCACTTGCATATCCCTTTGCATCGCGGCCGACCCGCGCGCCGCGGAATCTGAACTTCAACAGAGAGACACACCCATGCCGACGCGATCCTGGGCCGAGCCATACAAGATCAAAATGGTCGAACACCTCCGCATGACCACGAGGAACGAGCGCGAATGCGCCATTCGAGAGGCCGGCTTTAACACGTTTCTGCTGCGAAGCGCGGACGTTTATATCGACCTGCTCACGGACTCCGGCACCTCAGCCATGAGCGACGTGCAATGGGCCGGACTCATGCTCGGCGACGAGGCCTACGCCGGATCAACCAATTTCTATCATCTCGAGGAAACCATCAGGCAATACTACGGCTATCGACACGTCATCCCCACGCATCAAGGCCGCGGCGCGGAACACATCCTCAGCCGCATGCTCATCAAACCGGGCGACATCATCCCCGGCAACATGTACTTCACGACGACCAAACTGCATCAGGAACTGGCCGGCGGAACGTTCGTCGATGTCGTCATCGACGAAGCCCACGATCCCGAGAATGAACACCCCTTCAAGGGCAATGTCGATCTCAACAAGCTCCAGCACCTCATCGACGATGTCGGCCCCGGAAAGATCCCCTACTTCGCCCTCGGTACCAACGTCAATATGGCCGGAGGCCAGCCCGCGAGCCTTAAAAATATCCGTGAAACGTGCGAGCTATGCCACAAACACGGCATCAAAGTCATCCACGACGCCACGCGCGCCGTTGAGAACTGCTACTTCATCAAACTCCGCGAACCCGGATACGCCGACAAATCCATCGCGGATATTCTCCGCGAAATCTGCTCACACACAGATGGATGCACCATGTCCGCCAAGAAGGATGCCCTCGTCAACATCGGCGGATTTCTCTGCCTCAACGACGACGAACTCGCCGACGCCGCCAAGAACATGTGCGTCGTCTATGAAGGACTGCACACCTACGGAGGTCTCGCCGGCCGCGACATGGAGGCCATCGCCATCGGCATTCGCGAATCGGTCTGCTACGACCACATTCACGCGCGCATCGGCCAGGTCGAATATCTCGGCCGACACCTTATAGAAGCCGGCGTTCCGATTGTCCGACCCATCGGCGGCCACGGCATCTTTCTCGATGCCATCAAGTTTCTTCCGCACATTCCGCGCGAGCAATTCCCCTCGCAGACGCTCGCCGCCGCGCTCTATGTCGACTCAGGCGTGCGCGCCATGGAACGCGGCGCCGTCTCCGCCGGCCGCGACAAGACGGGAAAAAACATCTACCCGAAGCTGGAGTTGGTGCGACTGACGATCCCACGCCGCGTCTACACCCAGGCCCACATGGATGTCACGTGCGAATCGGTCGTGGATCTGTTTCGAAACCGCGAGAAGATCGTGGGCCTGCAATTCACGCACGAGCCGAAGCATCTGCGCTTCTTCCAGGCCCGCTTCGAACCCGTCACCGGAGAAGGGGTCTTGCGCGATTAACGACCGCCAGAAATGACGCCGCGCAATCAGAGCCGCGACCGTCAGGAAGCGGTGGCGCTCCGCGCACAAAACGCGCTCCATTGTCGCATCACGCAACCCGGAGTTCACGCCGTACGCTAGCGAAACGTTGACAAGAACACCTTCCTCAATCGCGTGACGGTTTGCCGGATCACCCAATCAAATCGATCCTTCTTCGATCAAGAACATTCTGCCTTGAACACCGCCGCCCCCTGACGGTCGTGGATCTGATTGATCCATCCCATTCTTGCATTTTCCCTATTCCTCTTGCTCGTTTTTCCCCCCCGGCTCATCCATCATCGCCGCATATCGATTCGCATCCTCGTCCATCCCGCGCTCGCGATAGAAATCCACGACTCGACTCATTATCCGCCGAGCCGTATACCGCCGGCGATTCTCCTCCATCGTCGCCATCTCCAGACATGCCCGAAGCAATGGCTCGGCTTCTGCGTCTCGACCGATCGCGTATCGTGCCAACGCAAGACATGCCTTCACCTCGACCTGATAGAGGCTCTTTTTGTCGTGTTCATCCGCCAGGCGCGCATACTCCTCCAGCACTGCAACCGCCTCCGCTGCCTGCCCCTCACACATCAGCGACTGCCCCAATTCGCCCAGCGTGCGCAGATGCTCATCCGGTCCGTCCGACTCGCGCCGCAACTGGGCCGCTCGAGCCGCCTGCGCATGCACAAGCGATTCGGCGCATCGGCCCGTTTCGCGCTTCAGGCTCGCCAGATCGCACAGCACAATAATGCGCTGCGGGTGGTTTTCATCCATCACCTGCTCGATGTTTCGCAGAGCGTCATCATACAGTGCCTCGGCTTCGGCATTCCGCCCGAGAATCTGATACAATCCGCCGAGATTGCAGCACGTACGCGCCGTCTCCGGATGGTCCGGTCCGCGAACCTCGCGCGAAAGCGAAAGCGCGCGCTCCATGATCGACGCGGCTTCTTCCCAACTCTCCATGTCCCGCAAGACGGCCGCCAGATTGTTCAAGACACCAGCGACATATTGATGTTTCGGCCCGTATGTCGCCTCGAAGAATACCAGCGCCTCGCGGTAGATCGATTCCGCACCGGAGTAGTCTCCGCGCGCCCGCAAGATACTCGCCAGATTATTCTTCAAAACGACGACACGCGGATTCGCCGCGCCAAATCGGCTGGACATGATCCGGATCGCTTCTGATATTGATTGCTCGGCGCCCGACAGATTTCCCAGCTTCCGCTCGATCGCGCCCAGATTCGACAGCGTCACCGCGATCGAATGATGGTCATCCGGCAGCAGCTCGCGCTTAATGCGCAGCGATTCGCGATGGGCTTCGGCCGCCGGCGCGTACTTTCCCTGATCAACATAAACCACCGCCAGATTGTTCAGCGCCTTCGCACAGATCAGATGGTTCGGCCCGACCAACTTCCCGGCATCGTCGAGCACAGATCGATATGCGAAGATCGCCGCCTCATACGCCCCACGCTTCAACTGAACAACGCCCAGATTCAACCGGACGCGCAGCGCCTCCATCGCGTTGGATGCCGGCAGCGCACCGTAGTCCGCCAATGCGGATTCCAAAAGGCGCTCCGCCTCATCCAGCCGGTTCTGATCAAGCCGGACCGTGCCGAGGCGCGCATTCGATCGCGCGATATCCACATGCGGTCGTTGCAGTTTCGCGAGAAGCGATTCGATCGCCTGCTCCTGAAGTTCCGCCGCATCGTCCAACGCGCCCCGATTCCGATGCAGTTCACCCAGATCGCTCAGGATGCGACCGGTCCATTCGTTTCGCTCGCCAAACAACTCCTGCCTGATTTCGAGTGACCGCCGCAACTGGACTTCGGCCGCGTCCAGTTCTCCAAGTGACAGCAGCCCGCCGCCGATGGTCCTCCGCACCGCAGCCTCGACATCTGCGTCGCCGATCGCGCCTCGGTCAATTTCGTTGACCGCTGCGTTAAACACATCGCGAATCGTCACCGCCCCCTCGGCACTCAACTCCGGATCGGCCGACGAAAGCATCGTCTGCAGAACTTCGTTGATGCGAGCCACCTTCTGCAGGTTGCGCTCCGAATCCGTCCGCGCCGCCAGCGCCGCGTCGCGCTCCCGTGCCAGCTTCACGGCGTGGCGGCTCGCCATGACCGCGAAAGCGAACACGCATACCACCAGCAGCGCCGTCAGCGCGAACGGTAGACGATGCCGTGACACCAGCTTGCGCAGGTGATACGTCGCGCTCGGCGGACGCGCCGCGATCGGCATCCCCTCCAGATATGCCCGCAGATCGGCGCTAAGTGCCGCCGCACTGGCATACCGCTGCGAAACATCCTTCGACAGCGCCTTGTGAACGATTGTCTCCAAGTCCCCGCGCAAGATGCGATCAACTTCCCCCAGCCGCCGCGGCGATGACTCGCAGATGATCCGAACCGCCTCGGGGATCGATGCGCCGGATAGTTCAAGAGGCTTTCGGCCCGACAGCACTTCGAATGCGATCACGCCGATCGAATAGATGTCCGTGCGTACGTCCAGCAGCCGCGACTCGCCGCGCGCCTGCTCCGGACTCATGTAGGGCAGCGTCCCAAGAACCTGCCCCGGCGTCGTGTGAAGCGTCGGCGCGTCCGAATCCGGATGGCTCAACCTCGCCAATCCGAAATCAAGCACCTTCGGCTGTCCGTCGTGCGTGATAAAAATGTTCGACGGCTTCAGATCGCGATGAATCACGCCGCGCTGATGGGCATAGTGAATCGCCTCGCATACCCCGCTCAGCAATTCGACGCGACGGCGGATCGAAAGCGAACCTTCGCCGCTTCCGATCGGCGAAACGACATGGTCGCTCAGCGGAAGACCTTCGACCAATTCCATCGCGTAATAGCTCAAGCCGTCTTCCGTCTGACCTGCTTCGTAGAGCGCGGCGATACCGGGATGGCTCAGATGTGCAAGCGTCTGTATCTCGCGTTGAAACAGCCGCCGATGGTAGTCATCGACCAGCCGCCCGCCGCGAATGATCTTCAGCGCCACGCGGCGGCGCGGCTCTGTCTGCTCGGCCTCAAAAACGACGCCCATCCCACCGCGGCCAAGTTCGCGGACGATCCGAAATCGCCCGATGGTCTCCGGCATCGCCCCCGATCCGCGCCAATTCGATCGAAACGGTCCGAACAATTCCGCGATGGCGGCGCCGCCCGCGCCGGATTCGATCAATTGATCCAACCGCTCGAATCGTCCGCTCCAGACCGCCGCCAACGCGACATCGATCTCGTCGGCAAGCTGCTCGTCTCCGGTGTGCTCGTCCGCCATGACGGCCGATTATACCGTCGACGAGAAGCGCGGCAGCCCCGCATCACCACGGGTTCGTCACATGGCAGGCCCGCCCCGTTTTTTCGATGTAATCCTGATGATACTCTTCGGCCGCGTAGAACGTCTTCGCGGCTTCGACCTGCGTCACGATCTTGCGGCCGCCGAACGCCTTCTTTTCAGTCAGCTCCGCGATGTACGCCTCGGCCTCGCGCTTCTGCCCTTCATCGACAAACCAGATGCCGCTGCGATACTGCGTGCCCACATCCGGACCCTGCCGGTTGAGCTGCGTCGGATCATGCATCTTGAAGAATGCCTCGAGCAACCTGCGAAACGTCATACGCTTCGGATCGAAAACCACTTTGACCGTCTCGGCATGGCCGGTGTCGCCATTGCATACCTGCTTGTAATTCGGATTCTCCATGCGGCCCTGCATATAGCCGCTCACCGCATCCACCACGCCGGGGCCTTTCTGGAAATAATGCTCGACGCCCCAGAAACAACCGGCCGCAAAGTACGCCGTTTGCAACGCAACCGGGCGGCTCGCCTCCGGCAGCGGCTGCCCCTTCTCATGAAACGTCAGGGACGCCGAGTTCAGGCAGTGCCGTTGCCCCGTCGGCTTTGGCCCGTCGTCGAACACATGGCCAAGATGAGCATCGCACCGCGCGCAGTTGATCTCGGTTCGCGTCATGCCGTGGCTCTTGTCCACCTTTCGCGCGACGTGCTGCGGATCGAACTCGCGATAAAAGCTGGGCCAGCCCGTGCCGCTGTCAAACTTGTGCTCACTCGAGAAAAGCGGCAGTCCACAGACGACGCAGACGTAGATGCCGTCCTTCTTGTTATCCAGCAACGTTCCGCAAAACGCACGCTCCGTCCCGGATTTCTGCGTGATCTGATAGGCCTCCGGGCCAAGCGTCTTCGCCAGTTCGGCGACCCGCTCGCGCGACAGCGGAGTAATGTCGTAACCTGCCTTGGAATATCGCGTCATCGATGTCTCCGATTTGCTGCCTTCTGTGGTTTTCTTTGGCTTGCCTTTCGACGGACGATCATCGGCTTCAGACGGTTGACATGCAATTGAAGTAAACACTCCCATCGCTGTAATAACGACCATTGTCCGAATGATTTTGCCGGTCATGTCGATTACCTCCGTCTAATTCAAGCCACGGCACTTGCCGGAATTCTATCCTGGATGCTCGCCGTCGGCCGTCTGTTTCGCCGAAAAAAGAGCCTGGCGAACGCCCCCTTCGCCAACCGTCGCGGATTGGTCTCGCTTGCGGCTGCATATAGAATCCGACATGTGAGAATGAGAACCCCCCGACTCCGAGTGTCAACCTTCAACGACGGATTCTCTCCGATCATGCGATACCACTGCCTGTTCCTGGTTCTGCTCAGCTCGCTCGCCTGCCAGCCAAAGAACGCCGATACCGGCGCTGCTGTTCCAAAATCAGATGCGAAGAACATCCTGTTCGTTACGCTCGACACGACGCGTGCCGATCGAATCGGCTGTTACGGATATGCCCCCGCGGCCACGCCCGCCATCGACGGCCTGGCGGCGCGCGGCATCCGCTTTGCCCGCGCTTACGCTCAGGTTCCGCTTACGCTCCCCTCGCACGCATCCATGCTGACCGGCAAATACCCGCGCGAACTGGGCGTGCGCGATAACGGACGCGGCGGGCTTGCGTCGCAGCACCTGCTCCTCTCTGAAATCGCCGCCAAGTCCGGCATGCGCACCGCCGCCTTTGTCGCGGCTTTCGTGCTCGATTCGCGATTCGGCCTTCATCGCGGATTCGACCTCTACGACGACGAAATGGACGTGACATCCGTCGATACCCAACTGCTCGATCAGGAGCGCCGCGGAAATGTCGTCGCCGACCGTGCCATTCGCTGGCTCGAAGCCGATCGCGACAGGCCGTTTTTCTGCTGGGTTCATTTTTACGATCCTCACCACCCTTACGAACCGCCGGCCGAATACCGCAAACAACATGGCGATCCCTACGATGGCGAAATCGCCTTCACCGACGATCAACTCGCCCGAATTCTCGATGTCCTTCGCCGCGACGGCCGCCTCGACAAGACGCTCGTCATGATCGTCGGCGACCACGGCGAATCATTCGGCGAGCACGGTGAAAAGGGCCACACGACATTTCTGTACGACACAAATCTGCATGTGCCCTTCATCGTCGCCGGACCGGGAATAAGAAAGGGCGTTACCTCCAATGCCGTTGTTGAAATCGTCAGTGTCTTCAAGACCGTATGCGACATGATGAACTGGGCCGCGCCTGAAGATTTACTTTCCGACTCTCTCGCGCCGGCACTCGCAGGCCACGAAATCGACTCGACGTTGAGCTACGGCGAAAGTCACTTCGCATTCAACGCACATCGCTGGGCCGAGCAGCGCAGCGTCACCAGCGAACGATGGAAGTACATTTCATCCACCAAGCCCGAACTTTACGATCTGAAAGCCGATCCCGCGGAAACCATGAACCTGATCACGCGCCACCCCGACGAAGCCCGCCGCCTTTACGAATTCCTCGCAAAGCGTTATTCCGAAATGAAGCCCGGCAAGTCCGCCGCCGTCGCCATGGACGCAAGGGCGCAAAGGGCCATCGAATCGCTCGGCTACGCCGGCGGCGCCGAGTCAGTCGACACCGGCGTCCTCACGCCCGGATTGCCTGATCCCAAAGACATGCTCCCGCTTGTCAATGCACTGGCGGACGCTCGAAAGCACGCCGCCGCAGGCCGTTTCGCCGAGGCCCGCGCCCTGCTGCTCGAACCCGCGCGCCTCAGTCCGAACTCCATCGAAATCCTCTCCGAACTGGCCTCCTGCGAAGTCAATCTCGGAAACATCGACGAAGCCGACAAGCTTCTCAGACGGGCCTTGGCCATCGACCCGGCTCATTCCGCCGCCATCATGATCATGGGCGATCTGCTCTACAACGCCGGCCGGTTCGACGAAGCCGCGCGACACTTCGAAGCCGTCGCCGCATTGGAACCCGGCGACGCCGTTTCGCGTTATCGGCTCGGGCTTTCGCTCGCCCGAATGCAACGTTTCGATGATGCAATCACGGCACTGCGAGACGCACTTGCGATCTTCCCGACATACGAAGAGGCCGCTGCGGAGCTGCTGAAGCTATGCACCGCATCCGGGCAAGCCAGCGACGCGGTTGCCATCTTCGCCGATATCGCGAAAGACCGACCCGCTGACGCGAAGGCGCGCTTGAACCACGGCGTCGCCCTGCTCGCCATCGGAAAGTGGCGCGAGGCCGCTGCCGAATTGGCCGAAGCCGTCCGCCTCGATCCCGACCTCGGCGTCGCCTACAACAAGCTCGGCATCTGCCACGCGCGCGCCGGCGAAATCGAACAGGCCGTTCGAATGTTTCAGAAAGCCGCGACGTACGCCAAGTCTCGCGCCGAGGCATACTACAACCTCGGCGTCACCGACGAAAAAGCGGATCGCCTCCAATCAGCCATTCAACACTATCGCGCTGCGATCGAAACAGACCCGGCAAACAGCGCCGCCATTACCGCAAAAGTCCGACTGCTTCTGCGCCTGGACCAAACGGCGGACGCCGTCCGAGTTCTTCGCGCCGGCGCCGCTAATTGCCCAAACGACCTGTCGATTCTCAATACGCTCGCTGACATCCTCGCCACAGATCCGCGCAGCGAGATTCGTGACGGCCCGGCGGCCGTCGCCTACGCCGAGTTGGCCTGTCGACTCACCGACGCACAACATCCCGGATTGCTGGCGACGTTGGCAGCGGCGTATGCCGAGGCGGAGCAATTCGAACGCGCTATCGCGACCGCCGAACGGGCGGCCGCCATCGCACGTTCCCAAGGTCACGCCGACTTGGCCGATGTGCTCGAAACGCATATCCGCCTGTATCGATCCGGATCACCCGTACGCAATCAATAATTCAGAGCTTTTCCCTTGCCGCACCGCATTGCAACGGATCATGCAACCGTCTAATCTGGAATGCCATGATGAAATCCGTCTTCAACACCGCCGGTGACTCGCAGCCGCGCGAAGTGCGCCTTGAGCGCCGCGCGGATGCAGCCGACGGCGAATACGTGCTTACCATCGACGGCGATCAAGTCGAGATCGAATTCGCACCGCGCGAGGCCACGTCCGGTTTCATCCGCATTCACGGCCGCATCCATCGCTATTACGTCGCCCAACGCAACGGCCGCATCGATGTGTGGCTCGACGGCTCGGTCCACACCTTAGCGACCATCGAAACCGCCGCGCGCCGCGCGGCCGTCGACGCCGCGTCGGCCGGGCCTGCCGGCAACGCCATCACCGCGCCGATGCCCGGCACGATCTTGAAACTCCTGGCGCAGCCCGGCGACGAGATTACCGCCCATCA
>CAZRFP010000092.1:0-17208 GCA_964599535.1 uncultured Planctomycetaceae bacterium | reverse complement strand
TCTTGCGGGTGTCATAGATTTTCGCATGAGTTCCAGCGACGGCCGCGACGAAGCGGTTCGTCAGCGTCGCGACGCCGGAGAGATGCTGCAGAAAGTTCAGGATCGTACGTTCTGCCGCGAGCATCTGAAGCGACAGCCCGCTCAACTCCGCGATCGGCTGATCCGGCGTGACGACAGCGCCATCAACATCGGGCATGATGCGGTCGATTCTTACCTCGGGCGCGAGGGCCTCGATCATCGCCGGCAGCAGCGCAGCACCGCAGAAACGCCCGGCCTCTCGCGGCACAATCCGCCATCGCCCGCGCGCCGTCAGCGCCGTCTCGGGAAGCAGGCGCGTCGTAAGATCGCCATGATCGCCAAGGTCCTCGCGGCGGGCGAGATCGAGCACGCCTTGAAGCGCCGATTCATTTAGTTCCGATTGCTTCATTCTTCATACCGAGCAGGCCGTATGACGGCCGCCTTCGAATGGCGTGGCTTGATGAGATTGCCTATCAAAAAAACCTGTGTGGAACCGGCTGATAACCGGTTTAATGAACCTTTGGAACGGGCACTGACGTCGTAGGCGCCTGTTCGCAGTGAATCATCCAAACCGCCCGCGCTCCATCGGCGCGCCGGGGTTCAACAGGTTCAACTGATAGTCACCGACATACTTCTGCGCCTGAAAGTGTTTGAACAGTTCATCCACGCTGCGGAAGACGCGCGTGGCCGTCTCGGTGATGAACGGCGACGGCTCCTTCTTCGGACGCCAGATCACGTACACCTCTTTCGTGCCTTCCCATGCGTGTTGCAATTCCCGCTCCACGCCGCTGGAAAGCCCGGGGATGCCGCCGGCCAGTTCCGGAATGTAGCTCACGATCATGTCTGACTGGTCGATCAACTTGAAATCGCGGGCGTAAATCTGCCCATCGATGTCGCGTGCAACACCCGTGACATCCGTGACGTTAAACGTCAGATCGCGGCCGTTGACCTGCAGCGTGATCGTCGATTCGCCTTTCTTCGTCGCCTCCCCGGCTTCGAAGAGCAGCCGCTTCTCGTCCAGATCGCCCGGGTCAAAGCAGATGAAATACTCCGCAAGCGACGCACGAAAACCGTCGATCTCGGCCAGCACATCAGGCATGTCCATTACGTGCGACATGGGGAAGCTCGGATAAATCTTCTTTCGTTGCGGTTCAAACATCAGCCGCACGAGCGATTCGGCCGTCGCCTCATTCTGACCGCGCGCCAGCACGTAGTAACACCCATGACGGCCGATGGCGTGCGCGAGTATCTCCGTCGCGAGAATTTCCTCTTCACGCCAGACCATGATGTCCTTCAGCGTGTGCGGCACGTCGTGCTCGCGTAGAAGCCGCTCATGAACCGCGTCGACATTGTCGACCAGCGTGACGTACAGATCGGCGTCGAACGCCTTCATATGATCAAAGTCAAAAGCCTCGAACAAACCGTGCTTCCAGCGGAACGTCGCGTGCGTGTTCACGATCGTGTTTTCAGCCTTCTCGGCCGTGGCCAGCACGTCCTTGAATACCGCGCGGCGCAGACTGTTGAGCCGGGTGCGCGGAAGATCGAGAATCCGGCCCGGCCGCACATCCGGCGCCTCCTTGTACATCATCGCACCGACATTGCAGAGCGACACCGAGTGTCCGCGCTCCGCGGCAAGCTGTACGACTTTGTCAAGAAAGGGCCGCTTATCGACGCCCACTTGGCCGGTGACGACAACGCGAACGCCGCCATGAGCCTTGGAACCGAAGAGGTTTGCGTTATTGGCCATCTTCATACCTCCCGTATTCCTCATAGCATAGCGTCTCGATCGCCACATGAGAAATCGTCCGGCCGAATCCTGCAAAGCCCGACAGAACCGTTCCAAACGCGGAATCACCCCCGAGCAACCCAAGCACAAAGCGCCAGCGAGTGCCAATGAGAGCCGCACCCGTATCAGGCTGACGAAGCACTCCGCCGCGAGTCATTCGACCGCTTGGCATGGAATCGGTGGCGATCAGCGCATTTGATCGCTCATGTGCGTAATACACGCTCGCGGACCCGCAAATGCGATATTGAGGCACTGCCCGGAAAGTGACCAAACTACGAATTCGCCAGATCGCCGAATCGCCCATTCAAAAATCGCCTGACTCCATCACAGGCCCCGATTTCCATCCGTCACGAATGCAGCGAGCGATAATCACCATCCGCCGTGAACACCGCGGCGAACAGGCGATCCGGCACCGCGCCCCCAGCGTCCGGGCAAAGTCTTGCAGCAAGTCATAGATCAGCGACCACTGCTCCCCGACCGCCCGCCGACCGCCGAAATCAAATACAACCGCGCGCGGAAACCGATCATCGCAACTGCCCTTCAAGAGCGCCAGCAGACCCGCCAATTCTTCCGGCGAGACCCAGTCTCCCGCCGGAACGATCCAACTGCAACCGCGCTCCGAAATCGTGACGCGCCATCGTGCAAGCAGATAGGCCGTCTCGCCGACGGCCAGTTCGACGTGTGCTTCAGTCAATCGCGAATCCTTGTCCGCGTCCGGGGCATGATACCGCATAAGGGTGCAACCATCCGCGAGGAGGGCGTACAAGTCGCGAGGAGAACGATGCGAAGCTCGTTCGCGCGGCGCGGCAAACGGAAGCGCGCTCCGGGCAAGGGAGCGTATAACGAATACGGCCTGACAATTTCCGTGCCGTCATGCGCGCCGAATGCGCACAGGCATCTTGGCCTCGCATTCTCGGACAATTCCACGGCGAGCCGATTGAAGCGGCCAATCAACGGTTCTCGCAAACCCAGGATCATTCGGTCTTCGCGGGTAATAGTGCCCAACACGAAAGTGCGGAGCGGCGTACATTCGTCAGCGCTGAGCCGCCGAATCGGCAGGAGGTTCGTCACCGGGCGGCGGCAGCGGCTCAATGTTGAGCTTGGTGCAGAGATGTTCGTACGTCGTGCGTTGCATCCAGCCGCCTACGACATGAGCGACCTGTTGGACATACTCATTAAACGTGATTTGGAGCTTCATGCGGTCCGAGACGACCGTCTTCTGGTAATGTTCGTAGAGCTGTTTGGCCCGCGACAAGTAACGCATGGCCTGCTCATCTTCGTCGTAGGCATAGCTCTGCAATCCGCGATTGATGAGGTTTTCCAGGCGGCGAAGCGTGACGCGATAGTCGCCCAGTTCCTTGTCGGGGATCATCTGCCGAGCGAGGAAACTATCCAGCCCATCGGCGTACATCGGATCGGGAAATGAATTGCGCAGAAACTCGAACAGGTCCCGGGCCTCGGTATTCATGCCGCGTTCGTGATAAGCAAGGACCGAAGCCCGCATGAATCCGACAAAGCCGGTGCGAAAGTTCTCCGAGACGACCTGCTGTTCGTTCTCCATGTGCTGATACTGCTCCGAGTCGTTGATAAACGCGCGAAACAGCGATGGTATGACGCGAATATCCGGCTCAAGCAGGGGGGGTTCGCCGAGCGATGCGTTGCGGCTCATCGACAGCCGTCCGCGATGAAACATCTTCTGCAGGCAGTAAAACTCGATGCGGTTGGTATTGAGCTTGTGAATGTCCAGGGCCTCGCGCTTGTCGGTGCCCATCTCCAGACCGAGGTTCGCCCAGTACAGCGCATGGCTTTCGGCGAGGCGAAAGTCGAACGTCACGCCGAAGCCGTGCTGCAACTCGACAATGCGCTTCGGGTCAAGCCTGACTTCATGGCGCAAACGATACGAGCGCCAAAACGATTCCAGCCGCTTCTTCGCGCCAGTCTGGCTCGGATCGTTGAATTCCTTCAGAAAGGCCTGCCGCCGATTCTCCTGCTGATGCTCCGGCGTATTGGGAATTTCGATCTTGTTGTCGCGAACCGCCTTGAGCAAACCGAGATAATTGCGCGAATTCGATGCATCAAACCCGTATCGGGCCAGCAAGTCGGCCAGCGCCTTGATCTCCGGCTCAATGATGATCTGGTTGTAGCGCTCCGGCATTTCCGAGAGCGTCTGGTAGTCATAGTCGCGATAGAAGTCGCCGCGAACACGGCCGGGGATGACATATCCGGCCGGCGGCTCACCGAGGATGTCCTCCATGTCCCTGGCGAATTCGTTCTTGTAATAGAAGTGCCAGTCGTCCATGAAGTCGCCGACTTTATGAAAAAGAATCCACGCCAGCTCGCGATAGAGCTGCGTGTTGTTCGGATTGAGCGGGATGCCCTTGTCGCGCAGCAGCTCGTACCCGTTCTTCACCCAGCGCCAGCGCTCTTCGGGCGACTTCAGCGTCACCGAGATGTTGTAGGCCATGTTCCAGGCCTGAAAGGCCCAGACCGCCGCGAACTTCGGCTGCAGTTCGCAAATGCGCTGCGAAAGCTGCAGCGCGTCAAAATAGCGGCCCTCTTCTTTCAGCTTCGTCGCGCGCAGCCAGTAATAGTCCACCAGCGGCGCGCGTCCGACGGCCAACAGCGGCGTGGCCAGCATCGAAGGGGCCATTTCATTCGGCAGCGGCGGCAAGACCAGATGATGCGCTTTGCGCTGGACGTTCAGCGGCTCAAGGCGCGTCGTCGCAACGAACCAGACGCAGCCCGCCATCAGCAACATCAGCCATTTTTTTGTGGTTGGACGCATCGTCGGATTCTAGTCCTGTCAGGCAACGCCGTACGGCTGCCGGTTCGTTCCAAGCACCGATCGCTAAACAACGACGGACGCGAGTTCCCGCCGTCTGAATACCAGCACCGCGACAAAAATCGTCGCCCCTGTTTTCAGCAGTAAAAAACGCCAGCCGTCCTGCCAAAGGCGATCCCAGCCGATCGCGCGGCCTTCCATGAGATTATCCGTTACGGGAATGTCGCCAATGCTCAGAAGCCACCCGATGGACTGCACCACCTTCTTGCGAAACTGAATGTCGAGACCCGGATTCTCAGGCATATAGTCCTCGGTGATGGCCATCGCTTCGTGGATGAACCCCATTGATGACGAAATCATGAACAGGCAGATTACGAACAACGCCCCGACCGGAAAGCTCAAGAACGTCGAAGCGCACACGCCAAAGGCCGTCAGGCACGAAAGCGGAATCAGCATCGCGAGGCAGCCGATGAATAAGTTCTGCTCAAACGTGCCGACAACATACAGAACTTCGAGCGCGTTCTTGTTCAAATCGAAGATGACATCGACGCGGCGCGGATCGAGATTCCCGAACTCCGCGCGGATCGTGCCGTCCGGCTCAACCGCGTCGATTGGAAACTCCAGTTCCTGAACCGTTCTGGCCGGCACGGCGTCGATATATTCGTAATAGGACGCCTTCGTCGGATTGCCGATGCCCCAGACGCCCAGCAGCGTGTCCTCTTCAAGTTTCTGGCCGGTCTCGGGATGATCTATCGCCGGAATCACCGAGAGGACTTGCATCTTGAATCGAATGCTCATGATGCGGTCTTCACCCTTCCTGGGCGGCGGACCCTGTAACATCCAATAGCGCGACTCGTACGGAGCGATCGTGCAATAGCGCGAGAAAATCTGCTTGTCCAGTTCCTCGCGAATCTGCCGCTCCGTCATGTTCATTGGAAGATGGCCTTCCTCTTTCATCAACTGAAAGCGCCGCTCGATTTCCGCCTTGATTTCCTTCTCCGGAACCTTCGGCTTGATCGACGCGCGGGAGATCAGCACTTGCCGGCGTATTTCGTCGAATCGCCGCAGATCGACGCGCGTCGCTTCCGGCAGGCGCAGCAGCACTTCCACAATCTCGCTGTGAGAGCGGCCCGTCGCCTGTGACATGGCCGTGATGACCGGGCTGTCGACCCCCTCCTTGCCTTCGCCGCGCACCTTCTCCAGCGAGGCCACCGCCGCATCGGCCTGTTCCGGCGTGAGTGCGCCGTCGGCGATCAACTCGGCGCGCAGTTGCGATTTGAATCGGCTGACCAGCGCCTGCGTGCCTGCGTAGGTTCCCACGCCGACGACCGCGAGAATCATCGCGTTGAGCAGCATGATCCCGACATACTTGCCGACGACGACCTGCCAGCGCGGAACAGGCTTCGAAACAATGGCAAAAATCTGCCGTCCCGCGATTTCATGCGAGAGCGATCGGCATGCAAACAGGATCGAGAGCAGCGACAACATGAACCCGCTGAAGCCCAGCGAGTACGTCATGAACATCTGAATGCGGCCCTTGACTGTTCCGTCGCCCTCGGCGGTGATGTAAAAGAACGGAACGCTTGCCAGCGTCAGAATGACGAACCCCGATGCGATGCGCGTGCGCAGGCCCTCCGAAAGCGTCGTTCGCGCCACGGCCGAAATGATCTGACGTGCGCCGGCCGTCTCCCAGCCGCCCAATTCGCCGGCCTCCCGGCTGAACGCGCGCCGGATGACATATACCAGGGCGATCAGACCGATGATCACCCCGAAGCCGATCATGATGAGTGCGAAGTTCTCGATGCTCAAAACGAATCCACCGCCGGCATCGCCGGGTCTAGGAACCCTCGCCGCCTGAGCCGCCCTGGATCAGTCGATCGATCACGGCCTTGTCCGGCTTGCGCGACGGCAGGGGCGATTCGACCGGTTCGGCCGGCTTCGCCTTGCCGTCCTCCTTGGCCGTGAGGCGCTCGAGCACCTCCTGGCGCGGCGCCGCTTTGCCCGGCTCGGTCGGTGCATCTGCCGCGGGACCGGCAGCCGCCGGCACGGCCGTCGTGCGGCCGGCCTCGACGAGCGATGAGACGAGGTTGATGCCCTTGCCCTTGTCACCGGAAAGAAACTCGGAAACGCCGACGGTCGATTCCGCGCCGCTGGTTTCGAGCTGATCGCGCTGGGCCTGCCCGACAACGCGAAGGAACAATTCTTCCAGGCGGTCGGTCGGCTCCTGCACGCCGATCACTTCGCCGCCGGACTGCCCGATGATCTCGCGGATGCGCGCCAGCGTCGCCGCATCCAGTCGTCGCGACGTGATCTGCGTCTCGTTCTTGTGGGCCAGCAGATCGCGCACCGTGCCGACGGCCTGCAACTTCCCGCCGTACATGATGGCGACGCGATCGCAGACATCCTCCACGTCGGCCAGCAAATGACTACAGAGCAGCACCGTCTTGCCGCGCTCGCCGAGAATGCGGATCACATCCTTGATTTGCCGCGTGCCGATCGGGTCAAGGCCCGTCGTCGGCTCGTCCAGAATCAGAAAGTCAGGATCGTTGACCAGCGCCTGCGCCAGGCCGATGCGGCGGGCCATGCCCTTCGAATACGTGCCGACCGGGCGATTGGCGGCGCGCTTCAGCCCGATCATCTCGATCAACTGTTCGGTGCGCCGACGCCGCTCAAAGCGGTCCAGCTTGAACAGCCGCCCGTAATAATCCAGCGTCTCGCGCGCGTTCAGAAAGCGATAGAGATACGACTCTTCCGGCATGAAGCCGATGCGTGCCTTGATGGCTGTGTCTGTCGGCGGCCGACCGAAGACGCGCGCCGCGCCAGAGGTCGGGTAGAGCAGGCCCAGCAGCATCTTGATCGTCGTCGACTTGCCGGATCCGTTCGGTCCGAGCAATCCGAAAATTTCGCCCGGATGGATGTCCAGATCGAGCCGATCAACGGCGCGGATGCGATCCCTGCCCCAGAAATCCTGGAATACTTTCGTTAGCGCGATGCACTCGACGACTTTCATCATGCTCCCATCGTTGGGCTGTCGGTCTTCGCGGATTCGTGACGCCGCAGCGGCACGATGCGCGGGCGCCCCGGTCCCCCTCGGCTTCACATGCCGCGGATTTCCGGTCGCGCGATCAAGCCGATGTTCTCTTTGCGCTTCTTGGCCTCTTCCCGTCGGCGCTCTTCTTCCGTCTTGACCGTGCCCCCGGCGCGCGGAATGTGCAGCCGAAACTGACGCGCATCGGTCGGAACGAACACCTTCACGATGTCGTCATCCGACAAGGCGCGCGAGCGAGCCTCGTCCACCATGCGAGATTTGAATATCGACGGATTGTGCAGATACTCCGGCAATACCGCCATGAAGCGATTGTAGTCGCCGGCAGCCTCCTTGATCATGCGATCGCGTTCGATCTCGGCATCCTTGATCAGGCCTCGAATGCCGCCTGATGCCGACGCAAGAAGTTCTTCGGTGCGCCGGCTGGCCGCCGCCAGTTCTTCCCGGAGCGCGACTGCTTCAGAGGCCTGCCCGCCGCGCTCGGCGGCTTCGGCCTTTGATAGCCGAAGAATGATCTCATACTCCGCATTGATCGCTTCCGACAGACGCATGTAGTCCGGACCGGCCGCATTGACGAGCATCGACTCAGCCTCGGAACGGGACTTCGTGATGGCGACCGACTTGTTCGTCTGGGCGCTGAACACCTGATCGAAAACTTCCTGTGTCTGGCGGGGAGGCATGATCGCCTCAAGCTGGCCGGTCTCGGACTTCGGCGCGATGACGCCCGTATTCTCATCAATGTAAATGCCCAACGGCGCGCCCGAGGCGCTGAGCGCCTTCAGTTTCTCATTCAGGGTCCGTCCGACCGCCAGCAGAAATTCGTCCTGGCGGCTACCGCGAATATCGAGCGCGCCAAACCGGGCGGCCGTCGATATCACCGCGTCGCGCGCCATGTTTCGCATCAGCGTGTATTCCGGATAGTGCAGAAACGCCCGCGAGAGCACGTCAGCCTTCGGGCTGGGTTCCGGCCAGACGTTCGTGATGTACTCAACGACATTGTCGATGCGATATTTGACGATTAGCTTGGCATGGAGAATGTTGACATCGCCCGTGACGAGGTAGTCATCGCGCTCGGGAAAGAGATTGTTATACTTGGCCTGCAGCTTGCCGGTGGCGCGCTCTTCGGCCGTCAGTTCGATCATGAACTCGACTTCGATTTCGCGCTCGCTCGTCGGCACGACTTGCCACTGATCGATCGGAAACGGCAGTGACCAATGCCAGCCCGGCATCTTCACCTCGTCCGGGCCGCCCATGCCGACGATCTGCCCGAACCGCAGCACCACGCCCGCCTCGTACGGCTTCACGCTGAACACGCCGCTCATGAAGTAGAGCGCGATCAGCACGAACATGATGATTTTCAGAACGCGGAAGCTCTTGCGCAGTGCGGCCGACAACTCGGCATTGGCCGGATCGAACTCTTCCAACGGCTCCATCGTCTGAGGGCCGTGCGGTCCGTCGTGGCGATGATCGTGCGGTGCGCTGGTCATCGTGGCTTATTCCTCCTTCGATCCGAGATCGATCGGGCCACGCGCCGTTTCCGTTGCGGCCGAAGACGGCGGCGCCGCCAGCGCTTCGACGGTCTTAAGAATGTCGAACGGCACGAACTTGTCGGCGTCCAGCACCAGCGTGATCTGTCCGGACTCGAAAATGGTCTCGACGGTTTCCAGCTTCTTGAGAAAAGCGGAAAGCTCAGGATTCTCAGCGAATATACGGTAATACTTCGCGGCCTCGGCATCGCCCTGGCCCTTGATCGTCTTGGAAAACGCCTCAGCCCGCGCGATGATCTTCTTCGATATCTCTTCGGCGCGCACGCGAATCTCGGTCGCGCGAGCCTCGCCCTCCGCCGTCAGTTGCTTGATCGCCGTCTGCCGGTCTTCTTTCATGCGCGTGAACACATCCTTGGTGACCGACTCCGGCAGGCCCAGGCGCTTGATGCCCACACTGATGACATCAATGCCATACCGATCCCGCGCCGACTGCTTGATGCCCTCCAGAAATTTTCGCTCGATGTCATCCAGCTTCATTTCGTCCGGATCGGTGTTCACCAGCGCGCTGAGCGGATGCGTTCGGAGCACCAACTGCACCTGGTTGTCCAACAGATCGCGAATCTTCGGCGCCGCCGTATCCTCCCGGCCGACCGCCGTCAGAAAACGGACGGCGTCCTCGATTCGCCACGTCGCGTATGCCGTCAGGATGACCGTCTTCTGGTCTTCCGTGGCCGCCTGGCGAAACTCGGTCTCGAACGATCGCAGTCGTTTGTCGTAGCGGTGGACGCGATCGACCGGCCAAGGCCACTTGAAGTGCAGCCCCGGATCGCGCGGCTGTTCGTCGACGATGCGATCAAACCGCGTCACGACGACAGTCTCGGTGAATCGCACCTGATAGGCGCACATCATGCTGCCGATGACCACGATGATCACCAGCGCCACGATTATGGATGGTAGGTTTCTGCCCATGCTCTCATGTTCCTCTTGTTCGGCTGCGGTCGGTCGCGGAGGATTGCCAATGCTCCCGAATTGCGCCGACTGCGCCGGATGGCGGTTATTTCGATTGCTCGCGGCTGATTTCTCTTGACGCCACGTCCGCGCCCAGCACGTCCAGCGCCGTCGGCGGCTTCAAATCCAGCTCATAAATGACCTTCGTCGGATCACGCATGACGACAATGTACTTGCGGAATTCGCGCATCGATGTCGAAACCACGCGCAAATACGTCCGCAGGGTGTATATCGAGGGCGAAGCCTCATAGGCCAGAAGTTGCTGCGCATAGCGCAGGGCCGACGACTTTTCGGCAAATAGCCGGGCATATGCCTCGCGCTCCGCCGTCGACGCGATCTCGCGGGCCGCGCCCGCCGCCACCGTCCGGAGCAGCCGCTCCACTTCGGCCGTCTTCGCCTCGCGGTCGGCCGCGCCCGTCTGCGTGGCGATGTCCTCTTCGGCGATCGCCTTGTAGATCGTCTCCCATGCCGTGCCCGCCGCACCAATGCGTGCCATCGCCGCGTCACCTTCGGCCTGCTTAATCTTCGCGTCCTTCGTCTCGATCGCGCTGACAACGTCCTGATAGGCCTGCGCCACTTCGTCATCCTGCGGAGGATGAATGCCGCCGAGGCCGACATAGACGATCTCGACGCCAAGCCCGCCGCCGTCGAACCCCGCGCGATCGCAGGAACGCTGCAGGTTCTCGCGCAAGATGTCCGCCGCCTCGATGCCGCCGCGTCCCAGCAGGTCTTGTATGTCCGCCGAAGCCGCGTAGCGCGTCAGTTCGCGATACGCCAGCGATTCAATGATCGCCGCAACATCGCGAGATTGCATGTCATAACGGATGACATCGGCGTCGCTGTTGCGCTTCACGCGCCACTGAACCGGCATGCTCAGGCTCAGCAGATTCACCGGTACTTTCGAATCCGCCGAAGCCGAACGATCCGCCACCAGCAGTTTGTATTCCTGCTCGCGGTGCTTCTTCGTCCAAAGAACCGGAGGCCGATCCTCCATGATTCTGGTCTTCGTCGCGTCGTCGTCGCCCGCCGTCCGGGCGTAGCCCAACTCCATGCGCTGAATGCGCTCGACCGGGATGATCCGGGCGCTGTCGATCGGCCACGGCCACTTCAGATGTGTTCCCGGCTTGGCGGTCTGCTCGATCACCGCGCCGTAGTGCGTGAGCACCGCCTGATGCCCGGGCGGCACAACCACAAAGCAGGTGAGCGCGAGAATCACCGCCGCCTGCACCAGCAACAGATACGGAATCTGCCGTCGAAGCAGATTGTAAAACCACGTTTCACTGACTTTGAAGCCGAATTGATAGTCGATGGCCTTGGCAACGCTCTGCAGAATGCCGCCCGGTTCGCTGAACATGCCGAGAAGCCGGCTGTCATAGAAGGGGCGATGATCTTCGCCTTCGACGCGCGGGCGATAGATATCGAGGATGTAGTTGGTGATCGTCTCGAGCGCCAGAATGATCAGCAGCGCGCCCAGCACCGCCGCCAGATAGTCATCCGCGTATTCAAAGCCCGATACAACGCAGAGCAATCCGATCGATACAGCCAGGCATGCGGCACTCGCGCCGAACATAAAGTTGCCGCCGGCGCGCAGCGCGCTCCACTGCGAAAGCCGGCTCATGCCCAGGGCATACCGCGAAATCATGAATGTGACAAACGCGAAGCCGCCCGCAAAGAAGAGGATGATGCCCGCGTGCTCGACGCCGGTGATCTGGGCGCCGTCCACCAGCGGCGGAAACATCCAGCCCGTCGGTAAGATCGAGATGCCCGCGACAATATGAAACGCAGCGATCGCCAGCGCGAAAACCGGAATCAGAAAGCGCTGAATCGAACGCAGGCGCCGGCCCATCGCGAAGGCGTCCATCTGGTCGAGGTCTTCCTCGTCGAAGATGGTCTCCGCGCCCGCAAGCTTGTCGCGACGCAATCGCGACAGCTCGGCAACTTCGAGCTGTTCCTCGACGAGCAGACGCTGCTGATGCAGTTGAATGAAGCACAGCACCCAGATGCCGACGACGCCCAGCATCTGAAACGCCGACGCCCACAGCGCCGCGCTGCTGCTGCGGCTCCAGATGGCCAGCCACCCCAGCGACAGGGCAAAGATAAACGCGACGACGGCCCCAAGGATGGAGACCCATTCTCCGCGCCGGTCAATTCCGGAAACCGCTTTCGTTTTGCTCATGCGATTCTCTAAGTCCGTTTAACAAGCCGGTTGGCGACAAGACCCGCCATTGTAGGTCCACAGCCGGTCCTGCCAAGTCCCGCAGTCGACACCATGAAGCAAATTCACGGTCCATTCCCCACGCCATCGCCGCGATGCCGCGCTTGACCCTATCGAGCGTGACCGTAACATCAGCCGAGGGAAGACCGCCGATGCTTCGGTAGGACTAATTTTGGCGACATCAGCGATCCGATCTTACGCCTGATCGTAGGAACTGATGCGAAGCGCGCCGACCGTGACCGGACCGCGCGCCCTGCGTCATTTGTGCAACCTGCATATGAACCAATTCTGGGCTATTACGAAAAACACCTATCTGCAGTCCATAAGGCAGCCGGTCTACGGTATCATCGTGCTCATCACGCTCGGCGGAATCGCGATGGCCCCTTCGATGACGGGCTGGACGCTCGACGACGACAACAAGATGCTGCGCGACGTCGGGCTTTCTACGCTCCTGATCCAAGGTTTGTTCCTGGCTTGCTTCGTCGCATCCGGCATCCTGGATACGGAAATCGACGATAAGACCGTTCTCACCGTCGCGGCAAAGCCCATCAGCAGACCGTTGTTCATTCTCGGAAAATACGCGGGCTTGTTCGGCGCGCTCTTTACGGCCCACTATCTCGCCTGTCTCGCGCTGCTCATGTGCATTCGCCACGGCGTCCTGCAGTCCGCCGCCGAGACATCCGACATCACCGTTCTGCTGCTCGGTCCCGGCATAATGGTGCTTCTCATGCTCGGTGTCGCGGCCATGAATTACGTCTACGGCTGGCGTTTTCTTGCGTCTCTCGTCGCACTGGCGGTCCCGGCACTGACGCTCGGCGGAGTGATACTGCTCGTCATCGATCGCGACTTCAAAATCGCCAAATACGAAACGACACAGCACATCGGCCCCTTGCCCGCCGGGGCCGCCGTCAGCGGCGTGCTAAAGGACATCGTCTACTTCCGACCGGAGCAGGGCAGCACCGCCCACACAGGAAACGTCGGCGAACTTGTTCGATCCAACTGGAAAGGACCGATAAGCGACGAAGATCGCGAATATCTGCTCGGTATTGTCGACGACGTCCAATGGCGCAAGAACATCAACTTCCTCGTGAAGGAAACCCGAAAGGTCGTCGGATTCGAGATCATCAAGGCCGCCGTGCTGATTCTCGGCGCCATCGGCATTCTCGCGGCCGTGGCACTCGCAGCGGCGACGCGCCTTTCGATCGTGCCGACGTTTCTTGTAAACTTCATTGTCATCGCCGCCGGGCTTGCATCGGATCAGATGATCAAACCGCTCGCCGAAGCGGGAAAAACCTGGGCCAAGTGGGCCTATCCGACCATACCCAACTTCCAGTTCTTCTGGATGGTCGACGCACTCGAGGAAAACCGGCAGATCCCGCTGGCTTACATCGGCTCGTCGTTCGGATACGCCGGCCTGTTCGTGCTTGCGTTTCTGCTGCTGGCAATGGCGCTCTTTGAGACGCGTGAAGTGGGATGATCCGTATGCTCGTCGCACCGCGCCGCCGCTTCCCGATCGACCGGCTGCGGAATGGCGGCGGCTGCCTTAGAATCTGGCTCTCGCCGCGCCGCTGGACTGATTCGTCCGGCGGGCGCGCATTGTGAATAAATCGAGGATTCATCGAATGGCTCATAATCTCGTCGGTGTCAAAGGGGCTGAGGCTCATCACCATGCCCATCGTCACGATCACCATCATCATGATCACTTCCACGAGCACGCCCAGGAATCCGCCGCTGCGACGAAGCTGGCCAACTTCTGGCTCTTCATCACGCTGCTCGGCGGCATCCTCATCATCACCAGCTACATCGTGCAGTTCGCCAGTCCCGTCCTCGACAAGGAAGGCGACATACTCACCAATGTCAGCGCATGGCAGCAGTTTCTCTGGCTCTTCTTCGATCCCGAGCACGCCCCGGAATTTCTCTATGAATTCCAAATGACGCTCGCAGCCGTTGTCGGAGCCGTCCTTCTCGCAGTGCGAATACTCTGGCACGCCATCCGAAACGTCGTCACAGGCCACATGCACATGGACGAACTCGTGGCCATCGCCATCATCGCCGCCATCGCCACCGGAGACTATCGCGCCGCCGGCGTCATCGGTTTCTTCCTGCTGCTCTCCGAACTTGTCGAAACGCGAACCGCCATCGGCGCTCGCGCCAGCATTGAAGAACTCATCAAGCTCACACCCAAGACCGCGCGCCTCGTAGAAAACGGCGTCGAGCGCGAAGTCGATGCCGGAGAACTCGCAAAAGGCCAGATCGTCCGCGTCCGCCCCGGCGACAACATCCCCGCCGACGGCCGAGTCATCCGGGGCGATTCCACCGTCAATCAGGCCAACATCACCGGCGAATCTATCCCCGTCGACAAGCGCATCGGCGATCCCGTCTTCAGCGGCACGTCCAATCTCACCGGCGCGCTCGAGATCGAAGTCACAAAAGTCGGCGAAGAAACCACCCTCGGCCAGGTGCAGGACCTCATCCTCCAGGCCGAGCGCACGCGCATTCCAATCATGCGCCTGATCGACCAGTACGTCGTCTGGTACACGCCCATCGTCCTCATGCTCGCCGCCCTCGTCCTCTTCTTCACCATGGACGACAACGGCGTGCGCCGCGCCATCACCATGCTCGTCGCGAGTTGCCCCTGCGCCCTCATCATGGCCACGCCCACCGCCATGGTTGCCGGCCTCAGTTGCGCCGCGCGCCTCGGCATTCTCATCAAGGATGTCTCGCACCTCGAAAGCGCGGGCCGTCTCACCGCCGTCATCTTCGACAAGACCGGCACGTTGACCACCGGCGAACTCTCCGTCACGCGCCTCATCCCCGCGCCCGGTGTTGAAGGCGCTGATCTCCTCATGACCGCCGCCTCCGCCGAGCAAAACAGCAACCACCCCGCGGCCAAGGCGCTCGTCACCATCGCCCGCGAGGCAAACGTCGTCTTCGAAACACCCGCGAAGTTCGAGGAAGTCCCCGGCAAGGGCGTCGTCGCCGAAATTGCAGGCCAGCGCGTCCTGGTCGGTCGCCAGACGTTCCTCGCCGAGCAGGGCGTCGACACGTCCGCACTCGCCGATGCCATCGCACAGACCGAGGGCATGAGCCAGCTCTTCGTCGCACGCGGAAATCAGGTGCTCGGAATGGTCGGCCTCGAAGACCGCACGCGCTCCGCCGCCCGGCAGGCCGTCGAAGACCTGCGCGAAGCCGGCATCCGCCGCGTCGCCATGCTCACCGGCGATCGCGCCGCCGTCGCGCGCCGCGTCGCCGCCGAGATGGCCTGCACAGAGTTCAAGGCCGATTGCCTCCCCCAGGAAAAGCTTGATCTCGTCGAGCAGATGCGCGCCCAGGGCCACCGCGTCATGGTCGTCGGCGACGGCGTCAACGACGCCCCCGCGCTGGCCGCCGGCGATCTCGGACTGGCGATGGGCGCGGCCGGCAGCGACGTGGCCATCAAGTCGGCCTCCATCGCGCTGCTCAACAACGATCTGACGCGCATTCCATTCCTCGTCCGCCTCAGCCGCGCGACGCGCCGCGTCGTCGTGCAGAACCTCGTCTTCGGCGTGCTGTTCGTTGTCACGGTCATGTCACTCGGCGCGTTCAACCTCATCCCGCCCGAGATGGCCGCGATCCTCCACACCGCAAGCAGTTTCGTCGTCGTCTTCAACTCGGCCCGACTCGTCCGCTTCGGCGAAGACCGCCGAACCCACGAACAGGTCCTCGCCGAAGACCGAGCCGAACCGCGCAGACGCCTCGCATCGGCTTAGGCAAGAAATCCGAGCGTACCGGTGATTTGTAAAGTTGGTTGGTTGAGCACGTGATAAACGAATCTGAAATTCGTCGTGTCGCCGCAAGTCTCTTGTCCATGGGACCGCGCCGGGGCGTCCCATGTCTCCTAAGGCGGCTTCTGGATACGAAGGTCAGTGATGAAGAAAGTGAGACTCTCCTTCAGATAATTTGCGCAGAAAGTCTGAGTTGGGCTGCAGATTTGCGCCGTAGGGTCAAACGCGAGAAGCGCTGTCCACGAACCGTACGAGCGAAAATCGAAGCTGTGATTTCAAAGGGGTACTCTTCTCCCATAGCAGGGGCTCGATTATCTGAAATCGACGTTCTAAAACGAAATCGTGCCGCAGCATCTTCAAAAACTCTTTGGATCAAGGACAAGAATGAGCTTGGACTGGGTACCGAGTTTAACCGCCTCGTTGGAGACTTGTATTAGTTTGCGAAAGTTGGCCCTGTCAATTTGACCGTCCAGTTTGAATGCGAACGCGTCTACATTCACGGCTTAGCGATGATCGCAGCGTGGTGTGATCGCTTCGGCGCTGATGTTAAGTTGAAGGCCAAAGAGCCGTCCGTCGAAAGGTACCTTGACTCAACCGGGTTCAGGCAAACCGTAGAAGATCGCGTAACGATCAATTCAATCAAGTTCGATGGCGAGCACTTTGTCGCTCTAACTCGGGTCGATCGTGAAGACCGAGCTGAAGCCGATAAGGTGGCGTCGAGACTGATCGAACTTTTCAAATCAGAACTCGACCTCACCCGTGAGCAACGCATCCCTCTGCACATCATTTTTTCTGAAATGATCGAGAACGTATATCGACATTCCGAAAGCAATTACCCTGCGTACGTGATGGCGCAAGCGTATCCGAGCGCTAGGAAGTTTCATTTCGTAGTGGTTGATACTGGAATCGGCGTATATGGCAGCTTTCGAAAGTCCCAGAGTCGCGAAGTTAAGCAACGTGCCGTTGACGAAAAAGCCGCAATCGAGATGGCTTTGGAGAAGCGCGTAACAAGCAAAACTGAGGGACATGCTGGATACGGACTTTTCGTGTATTGTTCGCAGTTCCTTGAAATCCTATTGTGAGAGACCTTGCTTGATTTTCC
>CAZRFP010000091.1:0-17373 GCA_964599535.1 uncultured Planctomycetaceae bacterium | reverse complement strand
AGGATGATGAAGGCTACGATGTAGAGCCAGTCAGAAGGGGGCGTACAGGATCAAATCCAATATACGAGACGCAAGATTTTAAGAAAAAACTCCTAGACCTATATTCAAGATATAATAATTCGCAGAAGGTTGCTAATGAATTGCGAGAGAAGTTCAATGTTGATATACACCCTCTAACAGTAAGAAAGATTTACAGGAGACAAATCCTAAAGACTCAGGTAGATTACAAGCCAGATAATATGGCTAAGAATTACGCTAAACAATTAAGACAAAGATACGCCAGAATAGTAAAAATTGCAGATTGGTTGCTCGAAAGCATAGAGAAGGTAAGGGATGAATTTGAAACGAGCGATATGGAAGAAATGCAAAAATATGTCGCATTCATTAAACTAGCTCCAAATATCAATCAGACGCTGAAGACAGTTCTAGACCAACTGGAGTTTATAAGAAAAGAGCAGGAGAAGTGGAAAGCTGAACAGAAGAATATCATCTACTCCCCAATACAAATTAATAACTACTTACATCAAACAATCAAACAGATGCAAAAAGAAGGAACCATAAAGGTTATAAAGAAAGATTACCTCGAGAAGCTAACGCAATTTGATCCTGCAACTCTCGAGAAGCTAAAGGAGCAAATGGATAAGGAGAAAGAAAAAGATGAGTGAAAAACAGCCAACTAGAAAAATACCCTTAACTGAAGATCAATTAAAGAGAAAGCAAGAATTCTTAGAGGATTACAAACGCCGGCGAGATAGATTGTTGATAGATATTCCATTGATTGAAAAACAAGTCGAGCAAGATTGGGGAATGAAAAATCTAGATTTACAGATCCAGACGATAAAATTAAAGCTAAATCAATTAGAAACAGATTTAGGAATCTGTGAAAAGCAAAAAGAATTAGAATTGCCAAGGAGAGATCAAAGAGCCCAGCTTAAGGATTTAAGATCTCAGTTAGAAACAGCTGAGAATAACATCCGGGTGTTAACTAAACAGATTAATACAAAATTTGAACATATAATTAATCAACCTGATGAATAATAGTAATCACTAGAAAGTGTTAAGATAAATATATAAACTCTTCTTTTCTAAATTATAAAAATGACAAAAAAGATAATTATGTTATTAAAGGATGCGAGCGTATCATTTAACGTCAATTGGTTTGAATATTTAATTCTAAGAAAGATATTTAGACAAAAAAGATATAATGTGCATAGAAATCAAATAAAGGGTGATAGCGCTCATATGGTAGTTATCGATGAATCAACCTATATGGGCGAAATGCCAAATGTGAAGTTAATAAGTACGCCAAGTTCAAAGAGAGACAACTATCATAAAATCTGGTTGGGGGCGGGAGATGACTGAACACACAAAAGAATGTCTTGAAGCTGTGGAAAAATATGATGAAGCTTGGAGAATATATAAAGAAGCTTGGGAAAAATATATTGAAGCTGGGAAAACATTAATCGCTCGAGGTAAACCTTATACAGATAGTCAAGTGGAGAACACCGCGAATCGTCGGACCGGTGGGATTGATGACGTGAATCCAGCTCCACTTGGCGTTTTGAGCGGCTCGGAAAAAAAGAACTTATACTATGATAATGAAGGTCGTGACATCGTAGAAAAGACAGAACAAGTGGTATTACGAAAAATACAAGAAATGCTTGATAAATCAGAAAGATATGATAATCTAATAGATGAGGGAAAGAAGTGCAGAGAGCAAGGAGAAAAAGAAATGAGAAAGTCAGAACTTATACAACAGGTGATTGAGATAGAAATGGAAAAGAATGAAAATTGGACAATTTCAATGCCATATATTCAGTATCTGAAGATTCAGAAGAGATTATTAGAGTTAGGAGATGTAGAATTACTGAACGCGAAATCAACCGAAAGCGTACCCCCTAAGCGTACCCCCATTCTGTCCCCAAAGAATACCTTATCTGAACCAAAGACTTGGAAAGTAAAAACATTTATGGAAGAAGAGATTTTTGAAATGATTGACGCCTGGTCAAAAGAATATGATGTGGAATTGAGAAAAGAAAATCTTGAGTATTATGAAGGAGTCTCTGACAGTGCATTAAATAAATTGAAAGATAAGTTCAGAACTCCTCAAGGATTTAGAAGAGCGATAGAAAAAGCGGGGCTTATAGGAGCTGATTTCTCAAAGAATACCAAAAACGAAGTTAATAGTCTTGAAACAACAGACATCAGACAGAGGGAATCGCTGTCAGAGTTGGGTGAGAATCCTAACGTCAATATTCACCAACAGAACAAAGATTTGTTAGATAAGGATTATGATGAAGAACACGAAGATTGGGCAGAAAGAATGAGAGAACCATTAGAGGACAGAGGCGGAAAATGAAAAAAGTTAAATTTGAAACTAGAGAAGTTTTATTTTGCCCCGAATGTAATAATGAAATATTATATTGTGACGATTGTAATGTTGATTTATATATTGAATTAGGAGAAAAACTTGATGGGTATTGTAAAATATATGAACATTTTTGTATTGAGTGCGGTAAAGAGGGCGGAGGTGGAAAATGAAGAATATTCAAATAGACTTAGATTTTGAAGAACTTGATAAGTTACCGCCAGAACAATATAACGAACTGGAAAGGCAATATTTAGATTATTTTACTAAATTGTGCAATGAAGCAGACTTAGATTATTGTAGAAAGAAAGGTATTGACATGGAAAAAACATGGAAGGAAAATCCTATTCTAATTGTTAAAATGAGGCGTGCTGTAAATAGAAGAAAAGAAATTATTCGTGCAAGAGATAATTTAATGAGATTCAATAAAGTTCTTAGATGGTGCGTTTTAGGCAAACAAAAAGGAAGTGGACAATAATGGAAGAATCAGACTATTCAAGAGGAAAAAGAGATGGATTAGAAGAAAAGTATCAAGAAAGAATGAGAATATTAGAGAAGCAATTATCTCATTGGAAAATAGCTTTTGGATGGACTTTGGCAGGGATAATTATTTTAGCAATAGTCGGACTAATAATTATTGGTTCAAATACCAGTTATGTTGGATATACTCCTGAACAAGTGGGAGATATAGCAATTAAGATATGCAAGGAGTTAGTATTAAAATGATATTCGTGAACGAGGACGGAGGCGAAAAATGAGTTCAGTTCAAGATAAATTTCTTCTCGGGAAAAAAAAGAAAAGAATCTATTCCATGAATCTGATTGAAGAAAATGTTGAAGCCTTAAAAAAAGCGTCTGGCATTCCCTTTTCATCAATGATAGATTATTTAATTATTGAATTTTTAGAAAAGTTGGAGTTGGAAAAATGACTAATCCTTGGTGTGTTGGTTATTGGCAAGGTGGCATTAATAATGATTTGATAACTATTAATCTTGGAAAAGATTATGCGACAAATTCTGTAAAAATGTTAAGAGAAGAACTAAAACGAAAACTACGAGGTGGAAAATGAGAAGTCGTAGTTGGATAGATTGGGCAATTATGTTGGGTTTCCTAGCACTCGCTATCGGAGCAACATTAATAATAGGACTACTAAAATGAAAACAAATATTCAATTAATAGAGCTTGTAAGAGAAGGAATGGAGAACTATCTAGAATACAAATTTCAATTCCAAGTATTCACCAATAAAGTCAGACAGGGTTACATTCATATTTTAAATGGAGAATTGCAAACTGTGGTGTGTGATTGCGAGCATATGATGTGGGAGAAATCCAGAAGTATCCCCACAAACCGCCCTTGCAAACACATAAAATATATAATAGATTTATTAACTTACTTGGATTACTTATCAAATGAACCAGAGCAAGAACCACTTTCTAAAGAATAATAAGATAGCCTTGAGGAATTTCACAGATTCTGTCGATATGCACGACTTATGTAAAGTTTTAATTGTGAGGATGCTGAGGCGGACTTACAAACAAGCCCCGATTTATACAGAATATGATCCGAATAAACCTCAAGAGGACTATCCTGATGTATGGTTCCAGATAAGAGAAAAAGGGGTCCTGAGAACATACGTTCTTGAAATTCAAAAAGAAATAACTAAGTCTTGGACTGAGCAAATATTGGAGAAACATCAGGAATCGACAGTCATAATAATTCCATTAAAGGAAATAGAATCCCGCTGGAAAGAGAGGATAGAAAACAATTATCTGATAAATAAGAGAATAGACCCCATCAGAGACTTGAGAATAATCTTGAGTGATTATCTACCTGTTAATAAAGTTGTGTAACTCTTTTTTCCGGAGAATAGAAAACCTTATTAACCTAAAAACTATCTTCCTATATGGGAAAGTCACTTCCTAATAACCCTTGTGGGCTAATGAAAGGAGGGATAAGAAAATGGCAGAGAAATCTAATAACGGATTGATTTGGGCTATTCTTGGACTGAGCATACTATCTATGCTTGGAACAGGAGCTATGGTCTTCAGCGACGATACTGTTGAAGTTCCAGCACCAGTCATAACCGATGTAGACAAATCTGAAATCGCACAGAATGCTGCTCAATTAGTTTTAAACAACTTACCAGAGCAAGCACCATCTAATGAAACTCCGTCTTCTGAACTTTCCGAAGAGGACAAAGCTTACCTTAAAGACGTAAGCGACCTTGATGAAGAGAACTTAGCTGAGGAGTTGGCATTGGCAGAGTTAGAAACCAGAGATTTCAAGAGAGCTTTAATGGATCTTTTGAACGATAATGGAGCTAACGTTGAAAGTTGGAGAGACATCGAGTCTATTGTCGTAAAAGACACAGATACAGATGTTAATGGAGACGATGCAGAAGTTGAATTCGAACTTCGAGTTTACTTCTTCAACGACGGCGATGATGATGAGGATGCTTTGGAATCCGCAAAAATCAGCACTATGCTGATGGTTGAAGATGTTGATGATGAGGAAGACGCAGAATTAGCGGACTACGATTGGTCAACTGATTTCAACTTCGTGAAATTTTACGAAAACTAAGGCTTCGCCCCGAGCAATCGGACTACTTCAATTTTTTTATTTTTTTCTTTTATTTTAATTACTAATTTTAATAGTATAAAATAGAAACTAGAAACTACAAATATTTATAAATAATAAAAAACTATCCAATATATTCAGCGTGACTATGAGAAAAGATAGTCTCAAGCGCTGGAGAAAACGGACTCTTAAGAGATAATCTTTCATCAGAAAAGATTTCTTAAGCGGATGAGGGGCACTGCCCACTTAAAAATTTTTTCTTTTTATTTTTATAAGTTAGCTTTACAGCACAAAGATTCGTTAAAAACAAAAATAACAAAAAAATAAGTTATTATTTAGAATTTCTTTGCAATTGCGCTCCAGAATTTCTGAACAACTGCAGAGATACCCGCAGCCATTGCTCCGTTCATAACAACTCCAAAGTCCTGTCCTGTAAATCCTGCAATAGCTCCAACGGCAACAGAAATTATGATCGTGGGTGCGGCTTTCTTCCAGTCGAATTTCTCTTTAGACGGCTTATTAGCCAACCCAGAAAGGCTATAAACCAAACCTCCGAGAATTGCCTCACCAATTAGTATGTAATCCATTATTTAACCCCTCCTTTCACCTTCTTTAGTATTCGCCTAAATAGATTAGGCTTTTCGTATTCTATTAAGGAGATTAAGGTTTTTAATTCTATTGTCAGAGCATTTATTTCCCTAATTTGATTATTTTTATCTTCGATCTCTCTTTCTAAGTTGTTTATCCTCTCTTTTAGAATCTTGATTTCAGATTCAAAATTCATTTTCCTAAAAACTCCATTATTGTTAACTTGAACGATTTGAACGGATTGAATTTATTATAAGTCGCTCCGATAGCGAAACCCAGACCTATGAGTAAGGCGAGGGTTTTGTTATAGAAAATTAAACTGAAAAACATTAGGTACATCCCCCACCATTCGTGTCCAAGTATGAAATCATAAAAATCCCATCTCTCCCAAATTAAATAATGTTCAAAGAAGAAATACGCTCCCAGAGCAACAAGATAACTCCGCCCGCCAGATAAAAAGTAACTCACTAGAGCAAGGGCTATTATTGAGCTTCCAATCAGCTTTCTCGAGTAGGCAAATCTATTCCATGTCATTCTCTTTTATATAAGATTCCGGCAGAGGTTATCTCTGTATCTGCATCCGGGATTTCGATTCGTAATCTTACTTGATTTCCATCCGGAATAGTTCCAACATTTCCCTCTGAAAAAGAAGTTTGATTATATCTAGCTTCAACAAAAGATTGACCGCCATTAAGGCTGATAAATGTCCTAACCCCCTCAATCTTGCTACCAGATATACGTGGTTCTATATCTGTTACATTAGAAGAGGTTGTAATAACCGGACTAGTCCAAGTTCCAGAAGAACTTCCATCAGTTTTTAAGATTCCTAAATCGGTATTTATCTCTGTATTTGAATGGTCGCCGGTGTTGGTCTTAAAATCGAAAACTATAGAATAGTCCATTTCATTAGGATTTATGTTAGCAGTTATGCCTGTCTCCACCTTTATCCTTTTTTTGAGTATGTTTGGAATGTCTAACCTCTCTTTTTGGACAGTTAGTTCAGTAAATGGTGGTTCGTCATTGGAGAAAAAATGAGTGAACTTGTGAATCTGGTAGAAATTCGGATCGAGGCCGTTCTGCGGATCTGAAATATAAATCATTTCTCCAGGACTTATCGTCGGCAAAAGAAGAGACCTTATAGTCCCGATAGTTGGAGGATTGACTTGTAAGGATAGTTCGTAGTCCGCACGGGCCTGGGCTTGTTCGACAGAGGTTATACTACCGTCATCGATTTTTAGCTCTTTAATCTTAAATTGGGAAATAGAGCTCTCATCTTCTGCAGTGGCTATTATCGGAACATCCCCGCTACTAGCACCATAGACCTTAACTCGATTATACACTTGCTCCAAGTCGCTAGAAAAGTCATTGGTCTCTATCAGGTTGGCTGTGTGAACTACCATATCTGTTTCATTCAATCTAGAACCAGATTCAAAATAGTGGAAATCATACTCTGTATCTATGTACGCATCAAATCCTCCGCTCTTACAGATGTCTTCAACAACTTCCCAAAATGGTACATCGAAGTAGTTAACGGTAATTAGACCAGAATCTTCTTCTATGTTATTTGTCGTGATAACCCCTGAAAAGTATTTTTCTATTATCGCAGTTAATATTTCGCTTCTAGCAGTCTCTGTGGCTTGATAAGTAACATTTTTTCCGAGAGTTAAGACTGCAGAGCTTCTACCAACGATGACGATCTTATGGTCCTTCTTAGATGCACGTTCTATTCGGCCCACAAACTTTAAAGTTGTAGCCGTCACCCCATAATCCAAGTAGACTTTTAATTCATCCCAAAGACTAAACGCTTCTGTGTACTGCTCTGTAGAGTTATCGATTACAAATTCGAAGTTTCCAATCGTTTCTGTTACACCGTAAGTGTATTGTCCTTCTATGATTAAATCAGTAACATCGTATTCGGTTGTACCATCTGTTACAATTATCTTACTAATAGGGGAGAATAGTGGTGGAATCCACGTGAAAACAGGCAAGGGTTTTGTGGAACCTAAACCCCTGAGGTTTCTTACAGGCATCAGACCAACTCCTCGGAGCAAACCTCTGCTCCAGAATAGCATTGCCTCCAATATATCTGCGGATCAAACAATCTCCACGTAGAATATGAGCATTGATAATCTGCCCAGAGATAAATTGGAGTTGTCTCCAAGTAATCCAAATTAGTTAAGTAAGACCAATTTTGTCCCAAGAGGACTCCTTGCGATTTATTATTTGTCAAGCCCATAGTTAAGTTTACGCAGGTTATATTTCCAGTGTAGTTCAACCAAACCGATAGATTTGCAGACACCCCGCCGTAACCATAATTTGTAAGATTTAGAATAGACTTATTAGTGGTGGCTACCTGTCCAAACGGCTGGACATTTTTGCTAGTCGGAGACAGAGGTATGAACTCAAGGTGTTCTATAAAGTTGGGGACGAAATCATAATCCCATCTGGAATAGAATTGGTGTAACAAAAGAAATTCCTCATTTGACTCATTTGCTACCTCATAGATTCTGGCAGGGATCGTATAGTTTCCTCCGGCATAATTATAGGCTACGTTTCTTATAGTGATATTTCCAGAAGAAGCACTAATTAATTTGACTGTGAAGTTAGTATAATTAGAACCATGGGTGTTTAGATAATTTTGGATAAAAGTGGAATTTAACACGATTGGATTTGGATCGTATCTGAGACTAATATTGCTTATAGTCAGTGTCCCGATACTATCCGATTTCAATACAAGGGGTACAGTAAGTAAATTTCCAGATCTTGCGAACCCGCTCTTTGCTGCATCAAAATCAGACCCGGTCAGATTGATATGGATAGTACCGTTTGATTCATTTAACGCCCCCAAAATACTATAATCGATAATATCGTCATTTCCTAAATCAATTGTGATATTCTCAGGGTAACCTGAAGGAATAGATATGTTTAGATTATCTAGCCAGCCAGTATCGTTGAAATAACTGCCTTCTCCGGAAGTAAAATTAAAATCTGCTCTAAATCTGATTATCTGTCCAGGAGAAGCAAAGGAGTGGGTGGTGTTCTTAGTTGCAAGTTCCCAAGTAGAACCATTGTTTGAACTAAGATAATAGCTAGCTACTGGTTGTGTAGCGTTATAATTAAGAAAGTCTACATTGAAGAAAACTCTATCCACTGGGCTATCTGTCTGAGCGATCTCCTTAGTTACCACGGTAGAATTATTCCTCTTCCAAAGCGTATTATTAAGATAATAAACCCTTGTATCTAAATCGATGCTTTCACATTGTAGTTCGAAATTCCCTTCGTTAGCAACTAAAAAGGGAGTGTCGCTATAATTTATATCGAAAAAGAAGTCGTTGTCTAAGTCGCCAGTAGATGCGCCAGAGCAACCCGCCCCGCTTTGGATATAGGATCCGGCAGTCCAATTGTTTGTCCTGGTACAGCTCCCCGAGCCAGAAATGAATACACTAGATGTCTCAATTCCTTCTAAAATTGCTCGCCAAGCGGTAGAGTTGTGATTGCTAAGATTGAACGCCATATTAGCTGTTGAGGATTCAATCTGATTGGAACCTGCGTCGGTATCTTCCAGAAACATGCTAGTCCATATCAATTCTCCTCCAACAAATACCTGAGAATCTCCGGAACATCCGACGTTATCCGCCTCACTTGAATAAGTAGCGGTAAGGTTGAACAATAAGTTGTCGGAAGAATGTAGATTTAATAGTGCTGTGTCAAAATTAGAGGATGCAAAGGTTCCTATCGACCCGGAGATATCATTTCCATTATTGCTGACATCTAACAATAACCTTAGATATCCATCCGTTTCTCGCACTGTCGAGCTGTACGAATATCCTGGTTGATTATCTATGAAGTCGGGAGAAACTTCCCATTTTAAAGGGTCTATAGATCCATCTTCGAAATCATCAAATGTAAACTCCTGTTTGTCCGTTCCGTTCGCCATAATCACACCACCGACTAAATGGGCATTTGTTTGAGACAAATCTATTATGTCATAATTGTCAAAATTGTAAAATGATTCATTTCCAAAAGCGCTCCCATTTAAATTAAACGTGAACTGGTAATTGGTGCTATTAATTATATCATCCGCATAAAAGAGGACAAATTTATCGACGCCTCCCAAGCTATCCGTTATACTGTACTCTCCAAGTCCATCCCGTGTTGTATTGATGAATATCTCTCCCCCATTCAGAAAACCAGGATATGTTCTCTCTATAGTAGTTTCGTTAACTGAGTAGATGGAAACGTTATCTAAGTAACTTTCTGACGAAGTGTTTATATGGAAAGAAAACGCGTCCACTTCATCATATTGATGAGAGGCGATATTAAATTCTGTTGTGTTGTTTGATGTTAAAGTAAGGACCTTGGAGGACGAATTGTCTGGGAAGACATTTTTCTCAAAGTAATCTATAACAAACTCAAAATTCAAGTTGTTTTCAGCATTACATAAATATTTATCTCCATAGTCTGGATGGTCGATGTCTATACAGATAGCATTTACCATTAGATAAGAAGGGTCGCTATCAAAACATTCAGTGGCGCTACACCCTGTGACAAACCACCACCATAACCCTGGTTCTATTAGATTTGAGATATTCCAAAAAGTCGACGTATCTTCTCCACTAACTAAATTTGTAGAGAGATTAAACAGATCTCCTTCTGAGTCGTAAACAAATATGGTCGCGTTTGTCCAATTTATCGAGAGATCTGTTCCGTTTAGAGATGCGTTGAATGTCTGTGTGCCATATATTTGAGTTCCATTTACCGGATTAGTAAGATTGATAGGGTTCGTAACATACCTAAATGTTCTATTTTCAGAAAGAACACAGTCACTTATAGTACCTTCGAAACATCCTTCAACATACCATGTATAATTTTCGCCAACTATAAAATCTGTTACGGGCCAAGTAGTATAATTAGTCACGTTGCCTAAGACGGCATTGTTCTCCGAGTAAAATAAACCAGTAGAGTTATACACGTACAAAGTAGCATTTGTATTGTTTAATTGCGATGGCGGCGGTTCTGGATTTAATGAGGCATTAAACAGAATAGTTGTTGTGCCTATGCGAGATGCATTCTGTGGAAAAATCAACTGTATTCTGTCATTTAAGTAATAATAAGATAGTCCCAATCTACCTCTTGCAGTTGCAGTATTAGAAGAAAAACCTTGTCCACTCAGGGCACTTGAAGTTTCTATTGTAATATTACTGTTTGAGGGCGTTATTGTTCCAATAAACACACCATCATCATAATAATCGAACTTTGTTGGATCTGACTCGTTTCTATATAATGTCCAAACAGAATTATTTGTTAGAGTTAGGGGGGACGGCCCCTGACAAGCAGAATTACACGATCCACTAACAGTAATAAGTGTTGTTCCAAAAACTTTTAAAACAACCGTTCCTGATGCGGTTGCTGTGTTGGGTGGAGGGACTCCTTGTAAATCCACAGAAATATCTAATGTAAAGTTAAGTCCTTGAATATCCTCTATATTTGGTAATTCTAATGTATGCAAATTTCCAGACCAACTTCCTGTATCCGATGTTTTTTGTGATTGTATCTGAATATAAGACGTGGTCTCAGAGACGCTTCCGCCACTCCCCAAAACAGCATTCCACAAGGACGTATTAACAGAATTATCATATTGGTCATAAAGATGTTCGTTATAGAAATCAAATGTTTGCCCAGAAACTAGATTCGAACTAAGCATAACAAGTAGTCCGAATAATATTAATACTTTTCTCATACTGTGAATCCCCCAGTTAAGTTAGCAGTTATATTTATTCTACTGCCTAATTCCATTGTAATCTCACTTATCTCAATGTTTGGTTCTCCAGTAACCGAATACCAAAAGGGATCGAGCTCCGCGGAAATATTCTCATTGCCGGTTCCAATAGTCCACTTAATCGTGTCAGAGGGGTCTTCTTTTATCCCTGCCAAGAGCCAGTTTGTAGACGAATAGGAGGTAAATCGGTAGTTATATACGACGTCTTTCCTCGATTTAGTTTCATTTGTAAAATCAACGCATCGCCATCCATCGAAACCTAATCTATGCCCATCCTTAAGATCGCAGGCACATTTACCCGTGGCGCTACAGCGATTATCCTTAACAAAAAGAGCGTAATCTTTAATGTCGGGACTAAAATCTAACTTAACTTGATCTTTAGAATAAATATCTACGTTGTATTTTGTTGGATTTAAGACTCTAAACTCGGAGAGACAAGGATTTTCGTAAGTGCCCTCGCAGACCACATCCCCAGTAAGATCTTGAATTTGGAACCCATATTGAACTTGTAGAAAAACAAACAAGGTCAGTATAGTGGTGACTCCAACAGCAGCGCCAGAACCTATTTTGAACCATCTCCGATCCATTATACTCTATTTCCCTCCACAAATGTTAAAGCTACTGGATATTTAGCTTGATCTGTGTGGGTTGTAGTTGGATCTTTGCTTGCCTGATCTTCTGTAATTACACACTTCTCCAAATATCCAGTTATACTATCAGAACTACCATCTAACCCGAGTATCCCGTCAAACGACAATGTTATTTCCCCCCCATTTTCCCCAGCACCTCTAAAGATATTGACTAATTTAAGCTTATCGGCGTCTGACGTCAAGTGTCCTTTTATGACAACTTGGTGATTCACTCGAAGCAAATCAACAATCCTTATGGGTCTTGGTCCGTTCTCTTGACCACCAACAGTTTGGGCAGGAGTTATTACAAATATCTTATTTGAATAATCTGAGACTACGCTCTCTGTTTCTATGGTTACAGTAATTCCCCCCTTGGTAAGACTAACTTCTTTCGCCATTAAACTTTAATTAACCTCCTCAAGTCTTGAGTTAATTTATAGTTATTATCATTCAACATTCTCTCAAATTCTCTCTTATCGCTGACTGTAACGTTGTAAGTTACTTCGAAATTCATATTGCCTCCAGGCATTCCATTTTTAGTCCCCATAATTGTATCTTGAGGATTAGTCTTAATCAATCTCCCATTTGGCTGTAAAATGAAATCATTAACTGATGTAAACCCGGGCGTCGTAGTTATTCCCATTTGGCGAGCGTTTTTTGATGATTGTTGGAGATTTGCTTTGGCTTGGCTCCCTATATTAGCAAAAAAGTTCATGTATGCGTCAGTAAATCCCTTAATTACTGCCTTGGCTATGGATACTCCTAGCTTAACTAATTCATCATAGTTGTCTTCCAACCATTTTCCCACGCCGACTATTATATTCTGCAAAGCCTCGCCAATTTCATCAGACTTATCTGCTATTCCCTTAAGCAAATGGGCAGCTAATTCTAATCCTTTCTCCGTCCATATCGGAAGATTCTCTGTAATGAAGTCGATAGCCTTTCCAAGACCAGCAACTAATTTTTCCTTTATCATCCCAAAGTCCAATCCATTTAGGGCAGTCTCAGTTCCACCAATCTTAGAATTGAGGGTATCAAATATTGCTCCGCCGGCAACAACCGCAATGAATAACGCAAGAGCTCCAACGACGATCATTATCGGTAATGCAAGAAATCCCCAAGCCACTATTAAGGCTCCAATCCCGAGAACTACGCTGCCGACTATGAATAAGAATCCCCCGAAGATGGCTCCAGCGAGAACGAAAGCCCCTATCATCAATTTTGTTTCTTCACTCAGACCTGATACCGCCTCCAAAAAGAATAACGCCCACGTTAGAATTAACTCGGCGATAGGTAAGAATAAGATTCCTAGCGTCATCGTTAATATCTCATTTATCCCCAACCAATCCATAGAGGTTTTGAGCAGACCCATAAAAGTCCGGTTCAACATCATTCCGAAGAACATAACTCCCAACATTTCCATTTTGAACCCTCTCAATCCGGCAGTCATCATTCTGAGTCTATTTCCATATTTTGCACCTGTAGTGGTTAGATGCTTCTGTCTTTCGTCAAATCTTAAGCCGGTTGTATTAAGTTGTTTAAATTGGTCGTGCGACATACCAATCACTTGATTGAACCCCCTAACCTGATTAGCGAAATTTTTTAATCCTCTAGCTATAAACTCCCCAACCACCAATACTCTATGTTGTGATTCTGCCATTATTTTTTCCTCCTAAGCGCTTTTTGAGCTGTTTTAGACTCTTTTTCTAGCATTTTTATCAGATATCTATAAGTAGGTATTGGGATTTCTTTTAATTCCTGAATAGTATATCCAAATTCTTTCATGATAACGTAAAAAGTTTCGATTAGATTATCTTCGTCATCTGCTTTATTCTTTGCAAGATTACGAAGCCTATCGAGACTCATTCCTCTCCTTTAGCTTTTCTATTGCTGTTTTACTAGCGATATCTTCTGGAAGATTGTTAACTTTCATCACAGCAGACATAATATCTTGAATATACTCTACTGCCACGTTTTTCATATCTTCTTCCTTCGCTTCCGGATCAATCTGCTTCAAGACCTTAAACACTATCTCTTGTGTCGCCTTCATGGATATTGATTCATCTTTACTTCCAGCTCTTGTAAGCAAAGGCAAATCTTCGACTGTGAATGGCTTGAGCATAAATTGTTCATTTCCGATAGTTACTTCAACAGGTTTAGCGAAAAACTTATCTAATTTACTCATTTGGACCTCCTTGTGCTTATTGGTTCTCCACGAAGGTTAGTTCTCTGGTTGTCGTCGGCGTTTACCTTCTGTGGAGCATTAGGTTCTAATAAAAGTTTTACGTTCAATTGGTTATTAAAAAACATTTCTTTCAATCTTTCATATTCTAAAGTCGAAGTTAATAAATAAGATATCGTCATACCGAAGTCGTCGGCAAATCTCTCTTTCGCCATTTCCTTGAACACCTCTTTTGCCCAAGAAGGCATCCTCGATACGACGATACCATTCAATTCAATCTTATGTTTTATCTCACTCACTTTTTACCCCTATGATGAATAAGTCACTGCTGAAAGTGCCCCATTACCATCAGAAGATTCGTAAGTTACGTTTGCGGTTCCAGTTTTGTCGAAAGGACCCACGCTGTAATTAAGTGTGAACTTCCATACCTTATCAGTAAATGAAGCAGTTACATTAGTCACATGCCCGTTCTTAAATACCCATCTCTCGCAGTTATCAGTCGAAGTTGTGGCTGAAACTGCATTGCTTTGGGACAAGTTATCTGTTGCCATAATAGCAATCATTGTCTCGTCTCTTGCGTGGTCTACAGGTATGCTCATAGGTTGAGATGTATCTACAGAGTGCAAAAGATCATAAAATCCTGTTCCAGTAGATGCTCCGCCAGTGGTTCCTACCTCGACAGCGTAACCTTCAATAGTAACTTCGATAGGTTCTTGAGGATTAAACTTCTTCAATCTACCGCCCTTTATTGTAGCGATATAATCTACTCCCTTCTCTCCTCCTGAAATGTCGATAGTTTCTATGATAGTTTCATAATGTCTCGGCGTTCCTGCTTTCTTTTGGATAGTTAAGAAACTAAGTTCCGAAAACGTATCACTTGGATTTGCCATGTTTATTTACCTCCTTTTTGCTTGTTCTCTTCAAGCTGTTCTTCTTTTCTTTAACAGGAGGGTGCTGGTTGTCCACATCTACAGGCATACGTCCTGATTTGTTTTCTTCCCCTGAGATGTTTCGTGTCTCCAGATAGCTCTCATTTGGACTGTCGGAACTATCCTTTTTTACACCTAACTCCTGAGCATAAATTTCAAAGCTTCTTTCGTCAAAATGAACTTTCTCTAAATCTACTATCTGAAATGGTTCCACTAGGACTTGTCTTCCATAACTTCTCAAATATTTAGGTTCACTTGTTTTATTTCTTATTTTCATCTTGATTTCTTAATCGCTTCTCCTGCTGCGTTGGACAGCTTCTGAGCCAATTTTGAGAGGTTGTGCTCCAACGCAGGTTTTACGAAAGGCGTGTATTTTTTAACATAAGCATATCCTGCGGGATTCGTCTGTAACGCATTTCCAACAGTTCCTAATTTATTTCTCGAGGACTGCCAAGCGTGAACCCAGTGAGGTTTAAATCCTTCTTCCTGAAATACACCGTAAGGAGAATCCACAAATAAAGTCCATTCATTTTTACCAGTTTGTTCGACGTGAATAGACTGTGCTAATTCACCAGTTTGTTTAGGAGCTCTTAGTTTTGCACTTTTTTGAACATCTTTCATAAATTGTCCGTTGGTTTGATTAATTTCTTTATTTAGATTACCTGGGAGCTTAGCTAACATAGTTTGAACCTCTTTCGCTCCGACTACTCTAATCTGTATCATTAGTAAGCACGACTCCTTGAGAAATGATATTCGAACTGAAACCTTGCTCTCCTCATATGAATCTTCATTTGCCCCCGTTCCACCATATCATTATCTGTAGACTCTAACTCAACCATTCTAATCCCCTGGTCTCTTAACGCACCCCTATGGGTCTCTATAGCATTTATTATTTTAGAGAGGAACTTATCTGCGGATTCTGCGCTCGTAGTGTAGATTTCTATGTCGATAGTTCCGTTTGCTTTCGTTATGCCCATAGTGAAAAACTCTGTAGAAAATCTTGGAGATTCGACGATTAAAAGCGGGAAATCTGATTTTTTATTAAAAGTATAATCTGAAAAGGCAGAGGCATAATTCTGAACCGAAACAGATGTGTTTCCAGTTACTGTTACAGAAGTGATTTGGTCGCGCATTCGACTATCAAAATTCTGAAATACGTTCTCTATTAAAGTCTCCTTCGCTATTTCTACCATTATTCTCCCGAATGCACTAGACTCCCGTCTAATTAATAATTTATAGATTAAGGAGTTTATATATTTAACTAATTATTAATTATATCTTTTCTGCGCGCGCTTCAGTCGCATAAGTTGTTCCCATGGGAGAGTAATGGTTTACTTCAACTATCTGATACCACTTTGAGTCGACGTTTCTATACAGCTTATCTCCTATGAGGACTGTTTGCCCTGGCTTGAAGAATACTCTTAAGTCGCCAGGCTGAAATCTCCCTTCTCTAACTAATTCTTCCTGAGGGTTCATAACATTAATGACTGCTTTAATAATTGAGTCGGATGTCGTCTCATCATAAGTATCCCCCCAGGTAGATTGACTAGACCCACTTATTGTGCTTAGAGTTAATGTCTCGCCCATATAGTCTATCTCATTGGTTAATAGTTGAGTATCGAAGGGAAGAATTCCCGAATCTCCTTGACCAGGATCTCCCCCGGGACCTGCTAGAAGATATTCTACCGTTATCTTCTGCTCGTTGAAGATTGCATTAAGAAAAGTTATTACGGAGGCGCTAGAATTGTGGACTATGGTAAAATCAGAACTTGGATGGAGAAAGTAACCATCGACGTGGATATTTAATCCATTGTCTAAAGTTAATCTTGTATTAGATAGAGTTAGCGTTCTGTTAGAGGATCCGTCGCTCCCGGTTAATGCGCTTCCCAAATAGTTTTCTGTCGTTGCCATTTCTTTATTAGATTATTAAAGTTAATAATATTATCGGAAACCTCCAGTTCCAAAGCTCTGATAGTAGCATCCTTCATCAAATCTCCGGTAAGTCCAATTTGAGATAGTAACAGTATCTTGGACTGTGAATGTTCCCGTCCCGATACAAGAGACATTGTTTCCCAAAACGTCCACATTTGAGCTAATGACGCAATTGTCTGAAGCATCTATTTCCCAGTTTCCAGATGTGTAAGTGCAAGAATCCTCTTCTCCAAAGGAAGTATTTATTGTAACACTCCTGTCTTGTGCCTGGCTATTAAATCCCAATGTATTGACTGCATATCCTGTGAAAGTATACGTTCCGTTTCCTAGATCTGTGAAATTCCTGAAATACTGATTTGCCGTTGCATTATACAACGCCTTAATTTCCT
>CAZRFP010000090.1:0-17603 GCA_964599535.1 uncultured Planctomycetaceae bacterium | reverse complement strand
GCTCGCAACTGCACGCGCGCGGAATTGCCTTGGCCATACGTTCCGGATGCCGGAAGGTACGTATCCGAAAACTCACCGTTGTTATTCTGCCGAAAGACCAGGTACCTCCCGATTCGACGGATGGCCGCATCAAGTCCATCGCGCGATACGGCGTCCGGCGGCACGAGGCTGTCCCCGCGATGCAGAACGATCGGGCGATCCTTCGCACGCGGCTGCCAAAGCTGGTACGAACCGAAGCGGTAATATCGAATCTCCTTTGGAAATCGCATCTTGTGGATCGAGCGCAGCTCGACTGCGTTCTCAGCGCCCGCGAGCATCAAATCGGGCGTAAAACCGCGCGTCACCACGAAACTCGGCCGCATCTGTCCGCGCTTTTCTCGAAACTCGACGCCGATGCCTTCGACCGCGGGCTCAAACGAATGCAACAGCTCATCCGACCAGACTTCACCCGTATCGAAGTAGGGAATCATCAAATATTCGCGCGCGCCGAGCCATTCAAATTCAAGCCCCAGTTCATCGCCGCCCATGTCCAGCTTTAATTTCTTGTCTAACGCAGCCCGTCCAAGCAACGTACCCGCGGCGACGGACGCATCCACGATGTCCATCTCATCTGAAGCGGATTCCGCACGAATCGAACCGTACTCTCGAAGCGTCAGATGAATCGTCCCGCGAATGCCCTTCAGCGACGACGGCTTATAAACCGCCGACTTCTCAGGACTGTTGGTCACGATCGCACGAAAAGCGCTCCGCGCGCTCTGAACCAGAAACGCCAGATCGACTTCATCGACCTCCGGCATCTCGCTGGCCGTCGGCCGTGATGGTGCGGATGTCGGCATCGTCGTCGGCGAAGCGGTCGACGGCGCGGAGGTCGGTTGCGCATCGTCGGCCTGTGCGATATTGATGTGAGCGATCACGAGCGCGATCAACAGCAATATGACCGTCTGTCTTTCGAGCATCTTGGCTTCCCCTTCGCCGCTGCTTCGCGGCCGATCTCATGCGGGCACAATCAATGATACACGCCGAGCGTTCAGGTCGATCTCCACCGGCGTCATGCCAAAGGCGTCGCCGTCGATTTGCACCGGCGCCGGCTCGTCGCTCGTCACCACCAATCGGCGAAATTGCCGATAATGCACGCCGGGCAGACCGATATGGCCGCCTGATAAAACCGTCCCCGCGTGCCATAGCAGCCGAGCGCGGCTTTCATAAGCCAATACGCACGCATCCAGCAGGCCGTCCTCGGGCGATGCACCTCGAAGAATCGACTGCCCGCAAGCGTAACGCGAGATATTCCCGACATGGAGTTGTCCACGCCCCTCAAACAGCAGCTCACCGTCCGTCTCCACGTGAAGCCGTGGCGGACGAAAACTCAAAAGCGCACCGAGTATCGGTTTGACATAGCTCCAATACGAGATGTGGCCCTTGCGAGCCAGTGCCAGGCGACGAACCACCTCGGCATCGAATCCGACGCCGACGCCCATCAGAAAACCGTGGCCGCGGCACCGACCGATGTCGAATGGCGTCACGCCGCCGTGCAACAGTGCGTCTTCCAGATGATCTTCGTCTAATCGTAGACCGAGATGCTTCGCGACGACGTTCTCCGTCCCCGTCGGCACGATGAGCATCGGCACGCCGTCGCCGATCATGCCGCTGGCCGCTTCGCGAATCGTGCCGTCGCCCCCCGCGACGATCAGCGTGTCGGCGCTTGCACGGCAGGCCGCTTCCGCAGCGCGTGCGGCGTCGCCGGGGCCGCGCGTGATCGTGTATCGAAAAGAGCGTGCCGTCTCCACGACACGTTCAAGGAATGTCCGAACGATTCGCCGATGCCGCCGCCGACCCGACACCGGATTGACGATCACATGCAGCCGCCGCGTGTCACGCTTCACCGGTTCGATGGACTCCAACAACTCAAGGCGGCTCAACAATCACGCGTACGCCGGCGGCGATCCACCGCGACTATTCAGGATTCTCCCATCGCGAGACGCCATCCTGATTCGTATTCGCGCCGATCAAAAGACCAAACACGTCGCGGCGATTGTCGCCGTCAAAGTCTTCGAGAATAAATCGACCGGCGTTAATATTCTGAGCAAAATCGAACAGGTTGTTTTCCACCCACTGATTCGTCTGAACGCCCACCGGCGTAAACCAGCGCAGCGAACCCGGATTCCGCGTCGACACCACTACGTCCGGCTGGCTGTTGCCGTCGATATCCGCCACCGCGATGTCCACCGGCGTCGCGGCCGTGTACTGGGTCAGCAGAAAGCCAGACCACGCGCCCGTCGGGTCCGCCGGCCGCACATACCAGCCGACCTGCCGACCCGGTGGATTCGTCACAACCACATCCGGACGCCCGTCCGCGTTCAAATCACCGATCGCAATGCGCGTGGCCGCCGGCAGATTGCCGATCCGAAACTTCGTCCACGGCTGAGTGGCAGCGTTCGACGGATTCTGATACCACGCCACGCGATCGTTCTCTTCGCCTGGAGCCGTCGAAAACACATCCAGCCGACCGTCGCCGTTGACATCCGCGATCGCTATCGACGCCGCGCCGGCGCGCGTCGTCGCGTCGATGTCAATCCGCTGCCAACCCGCACCATCCGAAATGTTTGCCGCCGGACTGCGAAACCAGGACAACCGACCGGGATCCTGTCCACAGGCCACAATATCCGGCCCATTCGCGCCATCGATGTTGGCGATGGCCACATCGTTCCACGGCCCGATGCCCGTGCCGTTTGACTCGACAATCTCAAAGCCGCTCCACGCGGCGGACTGACGCGGAGTCGCGGGGCCGGGCAGGTAAATCAACCGCGCCGTGCATGCCGCCACCAGATCGCGTCGACCGTCACCATTGATATCACCCGCCGCCAGCTTCACGATGCCGGCCGCGCCGGTTCCCTCAAAGACCGTGACGGGCGTAAAGGTGCCGTCAGCCTGCCGAAAAAAGATCACAATCCTGGGCGGAGACTGATCTTCAAAGCCCTGATACCCCACTGCGATATCGGCGAGATCATCGCCGTCAAAGTCCGATGCGAGAATCGCACTCGGCGTGACGCCGGCCCCCGTGTTGATCTGCGTGCGCACCCACGCGGCCGTCTTCGGAAAGCCGGTCCCTGGAATTCCTCCCAGATTACCGCAATCGCTTCCGCCAGCCGTCATCAGCAGCAGACAGATTGCCGCCCAGCGGAACGGACCCCACCCCATCATTCGTCTATTCGAATTCATGAACCATCCCTACGCGCGAAGTACTCAATCTAACCACGCCAACCCGGGAGTATACAGCGATCCGTCTGCTGCGCCGCTTGGCCCATTCCCATTTTCTCGTATGATGCATCAGCAAGCCGCGCGATGCATGCACGGCACGAATCCGAATACAGACCTTTGCAGAATCAACCATGCTCGACATCAAGCTTATTCGCGACAATCCCGATCTCTTCCGAAAGGCCTGCGACGTCAAGAAGATTGCCTGCGATCTGGATCGGCTGCTGGCCGTCGACCAGCGTCGACGCGAGATCCAGCAGGAATCCGACGGCCTGCGAAACAAGAGCAACGAACTCTCCGGCCAGATCGCACACTATAAGAACCCCAAGAGCAAGCTCCATCAGGATATGCTGGCCAAAGGCCGCACCGCCGACGAACTGCGGGCGGAGGGCGATGCCCTTGCCGCTGAATCGTCCGCCATCAAACAGAAGCTCAAAGACCTTGAGTCCGAAGGCCAGTCCATCGCCGAAGAATTTAAGGCCTTGATGCTCACGGTCCCGCAGGTGCCATCGGCCAAAACGCCGATCGGAAATTCGCCCGACGACAACGTCGAAGTTCGCCGCCACGGCGAGCCGAGAAAGTTCGACTTCCAGCCGCTCGATCACGTCGAGCTGGGCAAGCGCCTCGGCATCATTGACATCGAACGCGGCGTTAAAGTCGCCGGTTCGCGAAACTACCTGCTACGCGGCGCTGGCAGCCTGATGCATCAGGCCGTATTGCGGCTCGCCCTGGACACCATCATCGCGCGCGGTTTCGAGCCGGTCACCGTCCCCGTGCTCGTCCGCGACGAGATGATGTACGGAACCGGCTACTTCCCCGGCGGCGAAGAGCAGGCCTATCGCTGCGAGCGCGACGCCAAGAGCCTCGTCGGCACCGCCGAAGTGCCGCTGACGGCCATGTATGCCGACGAGATCATCGACGAAGACCGCCTGCCGATGAAGTTCGCCGCGGTATCGACCTGCTTCCGCCGCGAAGCCGGCGCGGCGGGGAAAGACACGTACGGCATTTATCGCATTCATCTGTTCGACAAAGTTGAGCAGGTGGTCCTCTGCCGCGCCGACGACGCCGAAAGCGAACGACATCACCATGACATTATCGCCAACGCCGAGGCCGTGCTGGAGGCGCTCGAACTCCCCTATCGCGTTCTGGCTGTATGCACGGCAGACATGGGGCAGGGCAAGGTCGAAATGTACGATATTGAAACCTGGATGCCCTCGCGAAACGCCTACGGCGAGACCCACAGCGCCTCGCGCTTCGGCGACTTTCAGGCCCGACGGCTCAATCTGCGCTACAAAGACGCCAAAACGAAGTCCAACATCTTCTGCCACACGCTCAACAACACCGTCATCGCCAGTCCGCGCATTCTCATCCCACTGCTCGAATTGAATCAGAACGCCGACGGCAGCGTTAATGTGCCGAAGGCCCTCCGCGGCTACATGGGCGGCATGGAGCGGATTCAGATTCCCTGACCGGACAGGAGCACGCCAATGGATGAATTCATGCAGGCTGCCATCGATGAGGCCAGACAAGGACTCGCCGAAGGTGGAATACCCATCGGCTCAGTGCTGGTCATCGACGGCAAGATCGTCGGTCGCGGGCACAACCGCCGCGTTCAAAGAAACAGCGCCATCTTGCACGCCGAGATGGATGCTCTGGAAAACGCCGGCAGGCTCAAAGCCGCCGACTATCGCCGCGCGACGCTCTATTCGACGCTCTCGCCGTGCGACATGTGCAGCGGAACGGCGCTGTTGTACGGAATCCCGCGAATCATCATCGGCGAGAATCGCACCTTTCAAGGTCCGGAGCCGTACGTCCGCGGCCGCGGCGTGGAACTGACGATCCTCGATGATCCGGCGTGCATCAAACTCATGGAGGATTTCATCGCCGCCAGGCCGGAACTCTGGAACGAAGACATCGGCGAGTGAGTGCCAATTACGTGGCATCATCGTCTCGCCGGCGCTCAGTCAATCCGAGCCGAAAATCAGAGCCGCGATTTAGTCGAAGCTAATCCCCTCGTCATAACCCGCCGCAAGTTCCTCCGCGCCCCACGGCGCCTCAATCGCCGCTAGCTCATGCTCAATGCGCAGCGCCTCCTCATGATGCTCCCCCGCCTCATCCGGAAACATCGCGGCGTGCGTCCGATGCGCGTCCGCCAGCGCCTGCAACACGATCGGATCGCAACCCGACAGGCCGTCCGCCTGCCGAAGAATCCAAAGTGCCGCCTCAACGTCACCCGACGCTCGGCAAGCCGATGCCAGATTCACATAGCCGTCCACGTCCGTCGGATCGATCATCACCACAAACGAGAAGCACCGCGCCGCGTCATCGGGCATCTGATAGTCCATATAGACCAGGCCCAGGTTGTACCAGCCCGTCGCGATCGACGGCTCCAGCGCCGTGAAGCGCTCCCACGCCAGGCGCGCCTCGGAAAGCCGCCCGTCGCGCTGTGCCAGGCTCGCCAGATTAAACCACGCACGAGCGTGTTTCGGATCAACCGCCACAGCCGAGCGCAGATGCTCAGCCCCCTCGCCGACGCGGCCCATTCGAGCGAGTAACACGGCCGCGTTGTAATGCGCCTGTGCATCACCGCCGCACTCCTTCAGTATCCTCTCGTAGACGGCCAGCGCTTCGTCAAACCGCCGCAGCGTCGTCAGCGCCGATGCTCTGCCCGAAAGCGTGACCGCGTTTGAGCCGGCGTACCGCAATGCTCGATCGAAATGCGCCAGCGAGGCCTCCGCTTGGCCGGTTTCAAGGGCATGCCAGCCGAATGCAAGTTCGAGCAAGGCGTTCTGACGCAGATCGCTCCGAAAATGCGCGATCTCATCATCCACGCGCACGGCGGTCCGCTCCAGCATTGCCTTGAGCGACTCGAAAGCGCTGCTCAAACGTCGCCCAAATTCTCCCCCGCCCGCGCGCCGACCGGCCGCCTCGACAATCGTGCGCCGCGTCGAATTCTCGACGAGCGCGACCGTTCGCATCGACTCAACCTGACCCGGCGTCGGTCCACCAGAGTTCGACGCGCCCGACGAATCGCTTTCATCCTCGCCAAAGAAAACGGTCGAAGTGCGCCGGCGAACGTCGGCTAGCTCAGATTCCGTATCAGCCATCGACAAATAAAGCCACAGCCCCGTCATCGACAGGCCGAAGCAGCCGAGTATCAGCGGTATGAACCATCCGTGCTTCACAATGATCTATCGTCCAAAATGCCCGCTGATCCGTTATCGCGCCGGCACAATCGGGCCGTCGCCCTAAAAAGATGCAAAGAGCATGTTCAGCCAAGTAAGAAACTCGAACCGCTGCTCTTTGCCATCTTCTTCCCCACCAGCGGCCGCCCGGAACCCTAGGCCCCCAAGCGCCCGCTGAGTGAACTAAAACGCATTCTACACAACGCCTTCCGTGCGACAATCCGCCTCCACGCGTTGGCTGATTCCCAGCCGCGCGATACCATCCGCCTTCGACATGGCGACGCGATTCTGCATTCTCGGCACTGCCGGCCACATCGACCACGGAAAGTCCTCTCTCGTCACGGCGCTCACCGGAACCGATCCGGACCGCCTGCCCGAAGAGAAGGCTCGCGGCATGACCATCGAACTCGGTTTCGCTCATCTGCATCTGCCCGCCGAAGATCATCACGACGCCGTCGATATCGGCGTCGTCGATGTCCCCGGCCATGAACGGTTTATCCGAACGATGGTGGCCGGCGCAACCGGTTTTGATCTGGCCATGCTCGTCGTCGCGGCCGACGACGGCGTCATGCCGCAGACGCGCGAGCATATCGAAATACTTGATCTTCTGGGCGTGCATCACGGACTGATCGCCATGTCAAAGATAGACCTTGTGCCGTCGGATCGCTTCGACGACGTCCGCCGAATGATCGCGGAAGCCGTCGCCGGGACGGCACTCGCTGACTGGCCGATCATCCCCGCTTCGGCGAAAACGGGGGCCGGCCTCGATGAGATTCGATCCGCCATTCGGACGCGCCTCCGATCGCGTGAGTTCGCGCGCGGAGGCGACGTCTTTCGGCTCGCCATCGACCGCGTCTTTTCTGTCCACGGGCGCGGGCTGGTTGCGACCGGCTCCGTGTTGTCCGGCTGCGTTTCGCCGGGCGCAACGCTCGAACTGATGCCCCAATCGGTCGCGGTCCGCGTGCGCGAAGTGCAGTCGCACGGATCAACCACCGACGGCGCGGTCGGAGGCCAGCGCGCCGCCCTCAATCTGACCGGTATCGAAAAGCAAGCCGTCGAGCGCGGAATGGAACTCGCCACGCCCGGCTATCTCACGCCCAGCAGATACATCGACGCCCGCGTTCGCATTCTGCCGCGGTTGGATGCTCCGTTCGCCTCGCATCGCCGCGTGCGCGTCTCCATCGGCACCACCGAAGCCATCGCCATGTTCGTCGTCATCGGCGAGGACCAAATGAAGCCGGGCGAGACCGGCTTCGCGCAACTTCGATTTCTACAGCCCATCGTCGCTTCGTTTGGGCAGCGGTTTATCCTCCGATCCGAATCCGCACAGAGTACCATCGGCGGCGGCCAGGTCATTCGACCCGTCTCGCGCCGTGTGCGCCCGAAAATAGTCCAGTCTCTTGAGCAGATTCACCGCGCAGCCGACGTAGATCCGTATGTCCGCGCGTGCGAAGCGGTGCGCAATGCTTCGTTTGAAACGGTCGCGACGATGCGCCTTGCGTGCCAGTGCGGGCTGTCGCCGCTCGATGTGGAAACGAATCTCGCGCGCATGCGCCGCGAAGGGCTGCTCGTCTCGATCGGCGGACGTGAAGTGCATCGTGAAGCGATTCGTGAAATCGAGCGACGTGTTGCCGCTTTTCTTCTGCGGCATCACGCCAATCGTCCGGCCGAGCCGGGCGTGCAAAAGGATCGCCTCATCGGCTGGATTTCAGCCAAATCACGCGAGGGCCTGGGACGCGATATTCTCGATGCGATGACGTCCGGCGGGCAGCTTGTCGTGCGCGGCCCTTACGTCGCACACCGAGACTACAAGCCCGCGATGTCGCCGGAAGATGCCGAGAGCATGGCACGTATCGTCCGCGAGATCGCCGATGCCGGATTCGATCCGCCGGAATGGTCGAAGCTGCGCGCCGTCGCCGCTCTGCCGCGCCAGCGCGCCGCCGCACTTGAAGACATCGCTCGGACCAATGCCGCGCTCGTGCCGTTTGCGCCGCACTGCTTCATTTCCGTCAGCGCGATCGACCGATTCAAGGCCGCCGTGGGCGAACTCGGTCGCGGCGGGCGCCACTTCAAACTGGCGGAAGTCCGCGACAAACTGAATTTGACGCGGCGCGTCGTCCAGCCGCTGCTCGAACATCTCGATCGCACGCGATACACCCGGCGCCTCGGCGACGAACGCGTGCTCATGGAGCCGTCATAATGGCCAAACGCCGCGTGCCCAGCCGAAAAAAGACAACCACTAGGCGACCAACGCCGAAACCGCGCAAGCACCCGCCGCCCGTCGCAAAACGAAAGCCAAGCCCACGCGACGCCATCGTCGAAAAAAGAGTCAGCAACCGGAAGAAATCCGAAGTCCCGTCCGCGCCGAAGCCCGGCCTGGCGATGATTCCATCTATGACCGTGCTTCTCGCGGCAGCCGAGAAGCACGCGGCACTAGCACGACAGCCCCGCGCCGTCGTCACGGCTGCGCTGCGCGAGGAACTGGAAGCGCTGCGAGCAAAAATCAAGCTGAATACCGCAAAACCAGGTGATGGTGACGCGGAAGGCATCATCACCGCCACCGCGCGCCGAATCGACACGCGAAGCGCCGGCCGCCTCGTCCGAGTCATCAACGCCACCGGCATCGTCCTGCACACCGGCCTCGGTAGAAGCCCACTTCCCGCCGAAGCCGTACAACGGCTGACGGACGTAGCCGCGGGATACTGCAATCTCGAAATCGACATGCCCAGCGGCGAGCGCGGCCTGCGCGGCGGATATGTCGAGTCTCTGCTGCGAGAATTGACCGGCGCGGAGGCGGCGCTCGTCGTGAACAACAACGCCGCCGCGACCATGCTGGCCCTTCGCGCCCTGGCGCGCGACCGCGAGGTGATCGTCTCGCGCGGCCAGCTCATCGAGATCGGCGGCTCTTATCGCCTGCCGGAAGTCATGGCAGCCGGCGGCGCAACACTGCGCGAAGTCGGCACGACCAATCGAACGCACCTTCGCGATTATGAACGCGCCATCGGCGAAACGACGGCACTCATCATGCACGTTCATACAAGCAACTATCGTGTCGTCGGCTTCACGCGAACGCCCGGCACCGCGGAACTGGCACGCCTCGCCCACGCGCGCGGCCTGATGCTCTTCGACGATCTCGGCAGCGGTGCGCTCACCGACGACGACCTTTGGCGAAATGCAAACGAACCCACCGTCATCGAAAGTCTCAAGAACGGTGCGGACCTTGTCGCTTTCAGCGGAGACAAGCTCCTCGGCGGTCCGCAGGCCGGCATCCTTCTTGGCAACCGCGACATCATCGACCGATTGCGCGCGGACCCGGCTGCGCGCGCCCTGCGCGTCGGAAAGCTCACGTTGGCCGCACTCGAGGCCGTGCTCGAGTTGTATCACGATTCCGAAGCTGCCCGCATTCGCATTCCCGTGCTCGCGCGCCTTTCGCAAACGGCTACCATACTTAAGAAACGGGCCGATGCCTTGTCAAAAGCGCTGACGAAGGCCGCGCCGCGCGAGGCATTCACTGTCGCGCCGGACGAAAGCTACGCCGGCGGCGGATCACTACCCGCGTGGCCTCTCAAGACCTTCACCGTTCGATGGACGCCCAGGATCGGCCAGATCAACGACGTCGCACGGCGACTTCGACTTGGCGTACCTGCGATTCTCCCCCGCATCGCCGACGGAGCAATCGTTTTCGATCTGAGAACCATCGACGACAGCGAGTTTGCCGACCTCGCGCGCATCGTCGCCGCCCATTCGCGGTGAAGACGACAACCCGCCGCAGCGCTCAAAAACCGCGTTCCACGCTTCTTTGTCGCCTCGCATTCAACCGCGGGCGCGCATTCGGTCGATATCAGCACTATCGCACGGGCAAACGGCAAAACGGCCCGTGCCGATCGGCAGTGAGAAAATGCGAATCGAGATCGAACAACCGGTCTGCCCTTATCTACAAGGGAGTGACGAACGCTGTGCACGAAGATTCACCCTTCACCGCATGTCCGAAGTCTTCGAACACTGTCTCGGCGACTACGACCGCTGCACCATCTTCTGCCAACTTACCATCAACGGCCTACCGCAGGCCGCCGTCGATGGCGTCTCCCATGCAGCCTGAGGCCATCGGCATCATCCCATCCTTTCATACAGCACCGCAACCGCCCGCTCCGGCATTCAACAGTGAACAACCTTCCGCGCACATGGATTGGCGGCGGCAGCTCATCCGCTTCACCGAATATCTGACGGCCGAATGCGGCCTCGCTCGAAACACCATCGACGCCTATCGGCGCGATCTCATCGAGTTTGTCGCATTGCTCGACGACCGCGACATCTGCTCGCCGGCCGGCGTCAATGTAGGCGTCGTGCAGTCTTATCTGGTGCGATTGTCGGAGCGCAAGCTGGCGCTCTCTTCGATCGCCAGACATCTCGTCTCGGTGCGGATGTTCCTGAGATACCTGCACGTCACCGGCGTGATGCAAGACGATCTCGCGACGCAACTCGAAACGCCCCGCAAATGGCAGCGTCTGCCGTCGACACTCAATCGAACGCAAACCGAGGCGATTCTCTCTGCCCCTCAGCCCGGCGAACCGTTCTACGCCCGCGACCGCGCCATTCTCGAACTGCTCTACGCCACCGGCATGCGCGTTTCCGAATTGGCTTCGCTCAAGCTGCGCGATCTGAATCTCGATGTCGGCTATCTGCGATGCGTCGGCAAGGGCAACAAGGAGCGCGTCATACCCGTCGGCTCGCAGGCCATCGACGCCCTGCGCATCTACCTCACCGGGCTTCGCGCCGTGCTCTGTGAGCACGCCATCAACGAAGAACACGTCTTCGTCTCACGAACCGGCCAGCGCATGGACCGCACCAACATCTGGCGGCTCGTCAGCAGATACGCCGTCGCAAGCGGCGCGCCGATGCCCGTCGGCCCGCACACCTTGCGTCACTGCTTCGCGACGCACATGCTCGAGGGCGGCGCCGATCTGCGAATCGTCCAGGAACTGCTCGGCCACGCAACCGTCACCACGACGCAAATCTACACACACGTCGACGCCTCCCGCCTCAAGGGAGTCCACTCGCGCTTTCATCCGCGACAATAAAGAATAAGCCAGCAGAGTCATGATCGAGCGTCAATCTCGATGCGCGCGCCGGCGACATCCGGCGCGGAACGCCACCGCTCCCTCATGGTCGCCGCTCTGATTGCGCGGTCCCGTCGGCGCGGCTGCAGTTGGGCGGCGAGAGAATAATCGGTACAATCCTATACAATGTTCGAACATCCCGTGAGATCATGCCGCGATCGGCATGATCCTTAAACAACACCAGCTTGCGATCGATCGACATGGCTGTCTCATACAACACCTTCGAACGACTCAAGGATCGCGGTCTCGCCGCTTACAAAAACGGCGACTACGGCGCGGCCAAGCCCTACCTCATGCAGGCCGCCGACGCCATGATCAAAATCGCCGCGGAAACCACAGACGCCGCCCAGCGAAACCGCCGCAAGGCGATGGCCGCGGAACTCATCGAGTTCGCCCGCCAATGCGACCAGCGCGCCGAAGACAAACGCACCAACCGCCGTACCGCCGCGAAAGACGGCGACGATTCCGGCGCAAAGGCCGGCGACTGGATCATCCGCGAAACACCCGACATCAGCTTCGACGACATCGCCGGCCTCGACGACGTCAAGCACGAAATACGCCTTAAGATGATCTACCCATTTGCCCATCCCGAACTGGCGCAGCAGTATCAAATCGGCGTCGGCGGCGGGCTGTTGTTATACGGACCGCCCGGAACCGGCAAGACCATGATCGCCAAAGCCATCGCCCGCGAAATCGAGGCGACGATGTTTGTCGTCTCTCCGGCCCAGGTGCTCAGCAAATGGGTCGGCGAGGCCGAGCAGAATATTCGTAAATTATTCGAAGCGGCCAAGGCCGAACCCAAGGCTATTATTTTCATAGATGAGATTGAAGCGCTCGTGCCCAGCCGGCGCGATTCAAACAGCAGTGTCATGACTCGCGTCGTGCCGCAGATCCTTCAGGAGATCGAAGGATTCGACCGCAAAGGAGATCGCCCCCTGCTTTTCGTTGGAGCGACGAACGAACCCTGGTCGCTCGATGCCGCCATGATGCGGCCCGGTCGCTTTGATTCGAAAGTATACGTTCCTTTGCCCGACGCGCCGGCACGATACCGGCTCCTGGAGATTTATCTCGGCAAGAGGCCCGTCGCGCCGGAATTGGACTTCGCCGAATTCGTTGAGAAGCTGGAGGGATACAGCGGCGCGGATATCAAGTCCATCGTGGGGCGTGCGTCGACCATTCCCTTTATGGAAGCTGTCGGCGGACGCGAGCCTCGCCCCATCGGCCCGGAGGACCTCGAGCAGATGATTAAAGCGACGCCCCCCAGCGTGCGAAAGAAAGATCTGATCCGATTCCAGCAATTCGCGGAGTCCAACTGATCGCGACGGCCGCGCGAAAGGCAGCAACATGTCTGAGCGGTTCGATCTCGCAAAGCTGACGCTCGATCCACAGCTCGTCGCGCGCATTGCCGCCGCCGACGAGCTATTCGGATTTTTCACGCGCGAGAGGCTCGTGCCGCCGGCCTGCGTGGCACTCGCCTACGGCAACGGTCGACAGCCCGTGCTGGTTTCCGAAGGCAAGCCGATCGAAGCCGCCCACACGAATGAGCTGCTCGTCGTCCGAAGCGTTCCTTTCTCGCTTGAATACAACTTCACGGGCATCCCTTCTTCTGACGGCTATGCCTTCGACGCCGTCATTCAAATGGCGGTCAGCGTCGTTCCGGAGCGCATCGAACTCGAAGCATTCCGCCGCGCCATCGTCAGCAGCCGGCGCGAGGTGCGCGTCGATCGACTCCGCCAACACTGCGAAGAGATCGTCCGCGCCGCCGTCGTCCGCTTCATCGCTGATCGAAAAGCCGAAACGCTCGTCGCCGCTACAAGCTGGAACGATTTCGACGCCGTCCTGGAACAACTCTTCCCGGGCGTCGGTTTCGAGGCCGGCTTGGCGCTGGGTCCCGATCCGCGCATTGATCTGCGTTCCGTTGCTTATGAAGAGAATCGACGCGAACTGCAGGCCGCAGCCCTCCGAGCGGAGCGCGACCGCGAAGACCAGTCGCGCCGGCAATCCGCCGCGCGCGAGCGCGAGGCCCATCTTGCCGAACTTGCCGGCATGCTCGAAAAGCTCAAATCGATGGCCGGTGCCGGCGGCGTGCTGAACGTCGCTGACATTGTCAAGACATTCAGCATCGGCCAGCGCGGCACGCTCTATCACGGTCTGCTGGCCGGTAGCCATGAACCCCGGTCAACCGCATACATCCTCGCCGTCGCCGGCGAAGAGTTGCTGTGGATCGAACCGGCTGATCTCTCACAGCCTGCACGGCGCCAGCCGCTTCCGCCGACGGCCGGGCCGCTGCGCTCGGTTCGTGTCGTCAATTACGGCGCGGGGCGGCTGATACTCGTCGGCGCGAAACATGGCGTCTTCATTCTGAACGAAAACGGAGAAGCCCCGCGTGCCTTTACATTTACGCCCTCGCCCGAGCTTCGCGGAGGTGTCAACGCCGCGGCGGTTGCGGACAACGCGCTTCTTGCCACACATTCCGAAGTCGGCCTTATCCGCTGGAATCTGGACAACCCCCAGACCATGCGCCTCTGCCTGACCGATCTCACCGAGGGCAGCAAGGCCGTCCGCGACGTGCAGACTGACAACGCCGGCCGACTCTGGCTCGCCGTCGACAACATCGCCATCGGATGGCGCGCGGACAGCGACGCGCCGCAGTACACATACGCCGCACCCTGCGAAATCACCGCGCTGCTCATTGCCGACGGCCATGCAATCGCCGGACTGCGCGACGGCGCTGTCGTTCGATGGCTCATCGGCGATACCCGCTCTGACATGGAGACCGTTCGCCCGTCGCTTGGTAAGCCGGTGCAATCCGTCGACTGGCTCGCCGGTGGTGGCGTACCACGACTGCTCATCGCCGACGGTCGGCCGCATCTGGATATGCTCGTTCTTGGCGACAGTTACACCGGACAATATCGCTGTCTGCATGAAGTTCGCTGGGGATTGGCGGCCGACGATCTCATCGTCGGGGTGAATGATCGACGTGATACGCTGCTCGTCTGGTCGCCGCAGACGCCCGACCTGCCGCGCGGCGCGCTCGCCGTACGACGGCTGATCGGCCGTTCGATTCAGGATGTGGCCTTGATGTGACGGACGGAGCTTTCGGCGCGCGCCGATGTGCTTACCGGGCAAACTTCGACGGATCCAGCGACGCCAGGCCCGATTCCCAGCCGATCGTGAGTCCGCCACGCCGCTTCTTGTTGCGGCGTTTCTCGGCCTCGGCGCGCTCCGCCGCCTCGCGGGCCAGTTCTTCCGGCGATGGCTCCGGTGGCGGCTGCTTCAGTGACAAGCCGATCTTTCGCGCTTCGCGATCAATCTTCAGCACGCGTGCCTCAACCTCGTCACCAGCCTTCACCACGTCCGTCACGGCCTTCACGTGCTTTTCAGATAATTCGGAGATGTGAATCAGTGCGTCGATACCTTCTTCCAGATTCACAAACGCGCCGAACTCCGTCGTGCGAACGACCTTGCCTTTGACGCGCGAGCCTTCGGGGTAGCGCTCCGCCACCGCCGCCCAGGGATCGCCCACCAGCGCCTTGAGGCTCAGTGAAACGCGCTGCTTCTCAGGATCGCACGCGATGACCTCCGCCTCCACGACGTCGCCTTCCTTTACGACATCCGACGGCTGGCGCACGCGCTGCGTCCAGCTCATCTCGCTCACCGGCAGCAGCGCGTCCAAACCCGGCTCCAATTCGACGAAGGCCCCGAAGTTCTGAAGTCGAACGACGCGCCCGCTCACCTTCGTGCCGACGCCATAGCGCTCGCCCGCCGTCGTCCACGGATTCGGCGTTGCCTGCTTCAGGCTCAACGAGATTTTCTTCTTTTCCTTGTTGATCTTGATGATCTTGACTTCGATCTCATCGCCGACTTTGACCATATCCTCGGGCTTGTTGACACGGCCCCAGCTCATGTCGCTGACATGCAGCAGACCGTCTACGCCCCCCAGATCGACGAACGCGCCGTACTCCGCCAGATTTTTCACGCGACCCCGGCGAACCTCACCGACGTGTACCGTATCGAAGACCTTCTCGCGATTTTCTTCCGCCTCGCGCTGCAACACCTTACGCCGCGAAAGAACGACGCTCTTTTCTTCGAGATCGTACTTCGTCACCTCCGCGCGAATCGGCTGGCCGATCAGATCGGAAATATCCTTCACGAAGTGAATATCAACCTGGCTGGCCGGGATGAACCCGCGAATGCCCTCGATGTCGACCTCCAGGCCGCCCTTGTTCATGCCCGAGACTTTCCCCTCCACGACAAGACCGACGTTCATGTTTTTCATGATCGCGGCCTGCTTGGCCTGGCGGCGAGAGACCTTCAGCAAACCGCCGATATCATCGGTGCCGATGACCAGCACTTCGATCGGATCGCCAACAGCGTAGACCTCGTCCTTGTCGATCTCCATTTTCGATACGACGCCGAGCATCTTCGCGCCGAAATCGATCAGCACGTCCTCGCTGCCGATGTTTGCCACGCGGCCGCGCACCAGATCGCCCGACTTCGGATCGGCATCCGTCGGCGCGCCGACCGGAGCTTCATTCATCGCGCCGGCGGACAGGCCGGACATCGCCGCTTCCAGTTCGCGATCGAGCGACGCGTCCGGTTCATTCGTGATCGTCGCGGCCAGCTCAGCGGCTGAAAACCGCGCCGGCGCCCCGCCGTTGCTCCGCTGCGGCGCGCCTTCGCCCGATGCGGTCCCCTGCGTCGCAGGTTGATGGACTGACGAGGTCTGATTCTCGACAGCTGGCGGCGTGACGGGGGTGGATGATTCGGAATGCGACGATGGCGGGTTTGACGTGGGTTCCATGTTGAGTGACTTTCTCGAAACTCATTGACGCACGGCGCTTTTCACGCCGCTTCAAGCGATGCCGTCCGCGCCGACATCGGCGACGAACCGCAACCAGCGGATATAACACACAAGTCGCGACGACAAAGCGCTGAACAGTTCAACAGGCACGACGAGCTTTGTCGGTCGGATCAGATTCTCGATTGATTGCAAATGTCGAATTCTGCGGGACTGTGATCGAAGTCAGTCTCCATCACTTGAATGACGGCCTCCAGCATAAACAATCGGAGCGGTCAAGTCGACCCCGTTTTGAAGGATTCACACGATTCTCGCGCAACGTCCGATTCATGGGCGTTTGCACATGAAAACGGCCCCGAAACGCTGATGATCAGCGCCCGGGGCCGGGGTTGGTGTCAATCGTCCTTGTCACGCTTTCGCGTCGATGGCATTCGCATGGGACACGGCCTGCGCGGACCGATCAAAAGTCATCAGGCTGCTGCAGTTTGCCGTCGCGATCGAGGAAGCCTTCGAGCTTCCGGCAGCGCACCGGATGCTGAAGCTTGCGAATCGCCTTGGCCTCGACCTGCCGCACGCGCTCGCGCGTGACTTTGAAGATCTTGCCGACTTCCTCAAGCGTGTAGGTGTACCCATCGCCGATGCCGTAGCGCAGCTTGATGATCTCACGCTCGCGATACGTCAGGCTCTTGAGCACCTGCTCGATGCGATCCTTCAGCATCTCATTGCTGGCCGTGCTGACCGGGCTTTCGGCCGTGCCGTCCTCGATGAAGTCGCCGAAGTACGAATCTTCGCCTTCGCCGACCGGCCGAGGAGCTCCTCCAGCCGCGCTTTCGTGCCCCACAGGGCCGGCGATTTCACGCCGGGCGCCGGCGGCACGAACTGGCCGATGGTCTTGAACAGCCGCCCGATGAAGCTCTCGGGCGTCCAGTTGGCAAGCCCGATCTTGCCGCCGGGCCGGCACACGCGGGCGATCTCTGCCGCCGCCTTGTCCTGGTCGTAGACGGCGATGTCCGCCCGCCGGAAGCGGTAGATGCTCTGCTTGGGATCCCCCACCACGAAGAGCTGCCCCGGTCGTGGCACGGCCCCGGTCCACTCCGGGGGATCGTCCTCCCGCACCTCCCCGGCCGGCTCCGACGCCAGGAGGAGGAGCACCTCGGCCTGCACCGGGTCGGTGTCCTGGAACTCGTCCACCAGGATCCGGCGGTAGCGTCGCCCCAGCTCCCGGCGCGCCACGGGGCTCCTCCG
>CAZRFP010000089.1:0-17923 GCA_964599535.1 uncultured Planctomycetaceae bacterium | reverse complement strand
GACACCTTTCGGATTTTTGTTGACCCCGTAGCTCAGCTGGATAGAGCGCGGCCCTGCGAAGGCCGAGGTCGGACGTTCGAATCGTCTCGGGGTCGATTCACTCATGCCTCATCTTGCCCAATGCGGCGTTCGGTCCAGCCCCAAGGTGCGGTCCGACTTTTTTATACCGCTTTATAATTCAGCATCGCGTTTTCGCGACTTTTGAAACGCAGAGTCGCTCATTTCCGTGCCCGCGCCGCGGGCTACAATGCCACGATCATGTATACGCTGCTCGACACGTCTTCTCTTCAGACCGTTGCACAGAAAGTCGAAGACGGCCAACGGCTCACGCTGGAGGATGGTCTGGCGCTCTACCAGGCGCGCAACATTCACGAAGTCGGCCGTCTGGCGAATCTGGTTCGAGAGCGGCTGCACGGCGATGCGGCGTATTACAACATCAACCGGCACATTAACTACTCAAACTACTGCGTGCTTCGGTGCAAGTTCTGCTCGTTCTATCGCACGTACCCGCGCGAGAAGGCGTCTGACGCCGGCGCGGTCAAATCACAACGGAATGCCACGACGGCGACATCGACCGGACTGCTGAATCTGCCGATTGTGGACAGGGTGGGGCAGTCGGTTTCACACACCGGCGGCGCCGGTGCTTACGAACTGAGCATCGACGAAATCGTCGCGGCGGCCAAAGCGGCCGACGAGCGCGGTGCGACCGAGGTCCACATCGTCGGCGGACTGCACCCGAAGCTGCCGTTTTCGTACTATCTCGACATGTGCCGCGCCATTCGAGCGGCATGCCCGGCGATTCACATCAAGGCCTTCACTGCGATCGAAATCATCCACTTCACGCGCATCACGCGGCCGCGACTGACGATTCGCGACGTGTTGGAACGCTTGCGCGAGGCGGGTCTCGGCAGCCTGCCGGGCGGCGGCGCAGAGATTTTCGACGATCGCGTGCATGACGAGGCCTATCGCAACAAGGTCGGCGAGGCCGGCTGGTTCGACGTGCATCGGACGGCGCATGAGCTGGGCATCTACTCCAACGCCACGATGCTGTACGGCCACGTCGAGACGATCGAAGAGCGCCTGCGCCACATGATCAAGCTGCGCGATCATCAGGACGCCTCGCTGCGCGAGCGGAAGGCGGCGTTTAATTGCTTTATCCCGCTCTCATTTATTCCCGATGACAGCGAGCTGGCGGACCTGCCCGGCCCGACGGGACTGGACGACCTGCGCACGCTGGCGATCAGCCGGCTCATGCTCGATAACTTCCCGCACATCAAGGCGTTCTGGATCATGCAAAGCGCCAAACTGGCCCAGGTCTCGCTGAATTGGGGCGTCGACGACATCGACGGAACCGTCGTGCAATACGACATCACCAAGCGCGAAGGCGGCGCGGGAAACCGTCATCAGGAATTGTCGCTTGATCAACTGCGGCGCCTCATCCGCGAAGCCGGCCGCAGGCCCGTCGAGCGCGACACGCTGTACCACCCCGTGCGGCGAGCAGCGACGCCGGACGATGACGGCGGAACCGAAGCCCAAGGCGGCCATGCCCTGTCCCGATGAATCAGATCGCTGATTTGACGCCGCGATCATCTCTTCGCAGCCAAAGCGGTGAGCGCATTCGCACCGGCGAGACGCCGGTGCCACAGTTATGCCCCAGCCGATGCCACAGTTATGTCTCAGATGGTGCCACAGTCATGCCTCGGACAGTGCCACAGTTATGTCGTTTCCGGGTTCATTGCAATGGCATGTTCTGGCGCGTAGCTACGGTCGTCGCACATCCCGCGCACGATTCTGAAGTTCGTTCATTCGCCAGAGCAGGATGTTATCGACAATGAGCCGCGTCGATTCGGGTTCATAGCCGATCCGGCCATAAATGAAGTGGCCGTCCAGCCCCGCGAGTAAATCAAACGGACACGCGATCACGGCGACTCGGCTTTCTATCGTGCGAATGAGAATCGGCGGCGGGGCATGTGGCCGACGCAAGCCGGTGCCGTCGCGCGTCGTGCGCAGCTCGAGCAGCGACCGGCCGCCGGGAAATGCGCCCTTCGCCAATGGATGCTGAGCAGCGAGAACGGCCTTCTCTCCGATGTTGATCGCGTCGAACAGACTTCGCACGGCTGCGTTGCCGTCCGGCTGGCCATCGGCCGAGTCGATGACGAGCAACCCGCCGCCGCTTAGATAAGCCTGTAGGATGCGCAAGTCCTCCGAGTTCAGCTTTGAGGCGCTGCGCGTGGTCAGATGAACAATGCCGAATTCCGCCAGCGCGGCTTCGCTCGGTCGATCGCTCCGCTCATCAGCGTCGATCTCGATGCCGGTGCGAAGCCGAATGGCCTCGCGGCAGCGCAAAAAAACCCCGCGGTGGGCGGCCCATTCTCCGGCGTACGGCCATCGCTTGAGCCGTAGCGTGCCGAGCGGTTGAACCGGCAGCGGCTGAGGCGGCGCGCCGCGAATGACACCGGGCAGCTCGGAATGGGGCGGCGCGCAGTACATTCGAACGTTCGCCATGATGCGAAACAAATCGTCAAACTGCCGCCGGTTCTGGTGCCACGCTCCGGCAATGTCGACGGGTGACAGTATGACGAGCAGACGCGGCCCGTCGGCGATGGCTTCAAAGGGAACCGGCCGCCTCCAAACATCATCCGGGCCGCCAAAGTGACACGAAAAGAGCGGGTGATCCGTACCCAGCGCTCGAAACCGCAAATCGAGATCGGCGAATATGTCTTCGAATGTCGATTTGGCGCTCTGTATGAATTGCTTTCCGCGGCGATCCGCGTGGAGAAAAACGGTGCCGCCCTTGTCGACATATTCGCGAATCGTGGCCTGCGTCGAGGGCGAGAGCGACAGCGCCCCGTTGCCGCTGATGTAAAGAAAGGGCGCGTTTTGAAGCTCGTCCAGCGTCGCGTTTTGCGGAATGCGCTGCCAACGGAAGAGCCTTTCAAATGTCGTCGAAAGATAACGTGTCAGTGCGTGCAGATCGCGATGATAATAGTTCCATTCGTTCGGTTCCGCTCCGTGTTCCAGCTTTTGAAAAAGTACAGGTGCGCGGCCGTGCGTCAGAAACAGCAGCGCGAACGAATCGGCGACGACTTCGCCGCCCCATGAGCGGTTCGCCACGACAGCCGCATGCTTTCGAAACCAATCAACGCCGCCGATGTGCGATCGACCGCTGGCCAGTCCGAGGCGCTCAAGGCCGAAAAGTTCGTACCCCCAGGACTGTTCGACATTGGGCGGGCGCGATTCGAGAAAGCGATCGCCGTCGGCGATGGCGCGATGAATGCGCTCCATCTTCCGCCGCGCGGGTGCGTTCGGCGGCGCGCCGCGAAAGTAGGCATAGGGCTTGTCCGCGCGGGAATAATAACGATCGAGCGCGATGTACAGGCTGTTGCAGCCGGCCACGGTCATCGACGGCGTGGGGGCGTTGCGGCCGCGATAGCACCAGCCTCCGCCGGGGTTCTGACTGTCGAGCCAATAATCGGCGATGGCTCGCCAGTAGCGATCGTTGATCTCGACGCCGCCGAGCGACGCCGACCACAAGCCGAGATGGCCGAACTGGGTGTTTGAGTTGTCGCCGGTGCCGACGTTTTGCCCATAGTCGAATACGCCGCTCTCTCCCATGGAGCGCATGAGCCAGAGCGCGTCGGCGTTCAGCAGGCGGTAAAAGCGGCGCTGGCTCTCGGCGCCGAGCTTTCGATCGAGAAGCTGGCTCCAGACTGCGGCGCGCAGGCTATGGACATAGGTGCCGGACCCGGATGCATCGTCGTCAGCGAGTGCATCTATCAGCTTCTTCATGCGCGGCTCGTTGGCATCGACGCCGGCACAGAGCAGGGCGAGCGCCGCGAGCGCCGATGGACCGCCGTGGGCCAGTTCGGACATTTCAGGCTCGACGTAGCCGGCGCGCTGGCGGTTGACGATCAGTCGCTTTGAGATGGTGACGCGCTTCTTGTCGGGCTTTTCGACGGTGATCGTTCCGTGGCTCGATCGGATGACGTTGCCGCTGATCGTCACAACCGGTCCATTGAGATTGCGCTCGTGGTAGTGGACGACATCTTCTTTGCGCGTCTTGTTCAGCACGGCCTCGACGCCGCGCTCGATGGCGCGGTCGATGCGTTCGGCCAAGTCGTTCGCGTGCGATTCGGGCAAAGATGCCGCGAGCACGGCTATCGCAGCCGTTAAGAGTGTCCACAAAATGCGGCGGCATTGGGGCATGGTCCGTTCGGCCGGGTTGGCGTTGTGCTGTGATTCAAACGGCGCGCCGCGCAAGGCGCCGACGCCTTATGACGAAGCAGGCGTTTCCGCTGTGGCGAGCCTCGCGAGTGCGTCGATGCAGCGATCAACATCGGCAATCGTATTATACGCGCCGAAGCTCAGCCGCGTCGTTCCGCCGTCCGCGTCGGTACCGATCGTGCGATGAGCCAGCGGCGCGCAGTGAATGCCCGAGCGCGTCAGAATGCCGAATTCCCCCTCCAGGAGCGCCGACAATTCGTCCGGGGCATACCCCGCAAGACGCACACTGAAGACGACGACGCGCGTCTCGGGGTCCATCGAACCGTACACCGTCAGGCCGTCTATGACGCGGCAGCCCTCGGTGAAGGCCTGCGATAGCGCGATGTCATGCGCGCGGCACGCCTCGATCGTATGATCTTCCAGCCAGGCAAGTGCCGCATTCAACCCGGCGATGCCGATGGCGTTGTGGCTGCCCGATTCGAATTTGTCGGGCATGAACTCGGGCTGCGTGGCCTGCTCGCTGATCGATCCGGTGCCGCCTTCGATCAGCGGCGAAAGCGTGGCTTCCAGCCCCGGGCGAATATACAGCGCGCCTGTACCGAGCGGACCCATCAGCCCCTTGTGGCCGGGCACGGCCAGCAGATCAATCTGCATGCACTGCACGTCGATCGGCACATGGCCGGCCGACTGGGCCGCGTCGACGAGAAAAGTGACGCCGCGACGCCGCAACTCGGCGCCGATGCGCTCAATGGGTTGAAGCGTGCCCGTCACGTTGCTCGCGTGAACAACGGCGACGAGGCGCGTGCGCGGCGTGATCGCGGACAAGACATCTTCCAACCGAACGCAGGCCGTCGCCGGATCGGCCTTGACATAATCGACGCCGATAACGCCGGCAGCAGCCAGCGCGTTCAGCGGCCGCAGCACCGAGTTGTGCTCCATCGTCGTCGCGACGACATGATCACCGGGGCGGAGCAGGCCTTTAATCGCCTGATTGAGCGCGGCGGAGCAGTTGTGCGTGAAGACGACATGCTCCGGTGATTCGGCGCGGATGAGCCGAGCCAGCCTTCGTCGGCAAGCCGAGAGCACTTCACCGGTCTCGACAGCCTCGTGATAGGCCCCACGACCGGCCGACGCCCCAAGCTCCTCGGCATAGGCACGCATCGCGTCGAAGACGGCCGGGGGCTTGGGAAAACTCGTGGCGGCGTTGTCGGCGTAAAGCCGTTCGCTCATGGAGGCAGACCTCGATTCGGACGGTGGTGTGAATCGCGCGTTGTTTGGACTATTGTACGCTAAACAAAGCGGCTTTGCATCGGCCGTGGCAACGAGCGACCGCCTTCCGGCCGGGAGCACCTTGTATATGGCGACATCGAAGAAACAAGTCAATCCGGCGGACGGAAAAACGCGCTGCACATGGGCGGCGAAAGATGCCATCCTCGCAACGTATCACGATCGAGAATGGGGTCGTCCGATTCGCACCGATGCCGGCCATCTCGGTCGAATCGCCGCCGAGATTTTTCAATGCGGCCTGTCGTGGAGGATTGTCTTAGTGAAGTGGCCGGCGCTGGAGAAGAGCTTCCTGAAGTTCGACCCGGCTCGCGTGGCGACGATGACGCCGCAGGACGTATCGCGGCTCTGCGAGAACCCGGACATCATCCGCAACCGCAGGAAAATCGAGGCGACAATTCACAATGCCCGCGTGATGATCTCGCTGGCCAATGAGCATGGCAGCTACCTGCGCTGGCTCAAGGGGCTTCCGGCTGAAACGACGGGCGAGATCGCCGCCCTGTACAAGCTGTTCAAGACGACCTTCAAGTTTATGGGGCCTGAGACGACCAAGTGCTATCTCATGGGCTGCGGCAAGATTTCGCCGGAGCATGAACCAAAGTGCTGGCTGGCCAAGCCGTAAGCACCGTGCCGTCACCGGCCGTTTCACCGCAGCGCCTCTGACTGGCTCGACGCCGTAGCCGCGATGAAAAGCCAGTAAGGCAATTCCTGCCGAAAAAACTCACGGCCTCCCCTTGCGACGGTCGATGAAAATGTACATACTTAGGGCTGATCCGTGGCAGGAGATTAGGCGGGTCGGCCGTAGGGGGCCCGGGTCAAACACTTTCGAGCCCAGTTCGATACACGCTCACAGATCATTTACAGACACGAAGGAACGTGAACAACAGTCATGACCAGGATGGTCCATGAGGGGGATTGCGATGGATTCCGCGCTCGGAATCGCCTGTCGCATCGCCCGAATCACATAAGGAACTCCCGAGGGAGGTCAAACACCATGGAAGAAAAAACCCGTCACGAAATCGTGTTGCGCGCCAAGATCAGCTACGGCGAGCAACGCACCAACATGTCGCTGCGAGGCTGGGTCGATCGCGAGCTTCGCGAAATCGGCATGCAGCCGCTCAACGATCATGAGTGCGAGCAGTACAGCCTGTCCGATCGACCGCGCATCTTTATGGATGCCTGATCGATCCGCCGTGCCGGGCCTGTGCGGACCGGCAGCGGCTTCATCTCTGCTTCGATTTCGATGAGCCGGACGGCGGAGTGGTTCGCCGCCTCCAGACTTCAAGCCAAATTGCACGATGCGGATTGCCCGGCCAGTGGACGGCGTGGCTCACCATGGCCATGCCGAATGGGTATTGCGCGCGGCGGCGTTTCACGCCATCGCTCGCCGGTATACACTGCGCGAGCGCAGGCAGCGATAGTGAAACGATCGTCCCGCAGGAGTCTCGCATCATGCAACGACTCGTCGAGTGTGTTCCAAACTTTTCTGAAGGCCGCGATGCCGCGGTCATCCGCCAGTTCACAGACGCCATAGAAACCGTTGATAGCGTCAAGCTGCTGGATGTCGATCCGGGCGCGGCCACGAACCGAACCGTCGTCACGTTCGTCGGCGAGCCGGAAGCCGTCATCGAAGCGGCCGTCCGCGCCGGGCGAAAGGCGGCGGAACTGATCGACATGTCGAAGCATACTGGCGAACACCCGCGCTTCGGAGCGATGGATGTCTGCCCGCTGATTCCCATTTCCGGCGTAACGATGGACGACTGCGTGGCGTACGCGCGGCAGCTTGGGCAGCGGCTGGCGGACGAGGTCGGGTTGACGGTCTATCTTTACGAATATGCGGCGTCGCGACCCGAGCGAAAAAACCTCGCGACGGTGCGCGCGGGCGAGTATGAGGGGCTGGCAGCCAAGCTGCGACAAACGGACTGGAAACCGGACTACGGCCCGGCGATCTTCAATGCCCGCAGCGGCGCGACGGCCGTCGGCGCGCGCGATTTTCTCGTGGCGTACAACGTCAACTTGAATACGACGAGCACCCGCCGAGCGAACGCCATCGCCTACGACATTCGCGAAAAGGGTCGCGTGAAGACCGTGGACGGCACGCCGCACGGCAAGCCCGAACTCGACGCGAACGGCGACAAAGCATGGGAGCCGGGATCGCTCAAATGCGTCAAGGCAATCGGATGGTACATCGAGGAGTTCGGCGTCGCGCAGATTTCGATCAATTTGACGAATCTTTCGGTGACGCCGATTCATGTCGCGTTCGATGAATGCTGCCGCAAGGCCGATGCGCGGGGCGTTCGCGTGACTGGCAGCGAGATCGTCGGGCTTGTGCCGTTGTCGGCCATGCTGGAGGCCGGCCGGTATTTCCTCCGGAAGCAGCAGCGTTCGACGGGCGTCAGTGATCGCGAGCTGATCAAGATTGCCGTCAAGTCGATGGGGCTGAACGACCTTTACGAATTCAAGCCGGACGAGAAAATCATCGAATACGCCATCGCAAAGGATCGCGCGGCGCGGCGGCTCGTCGATCTGAGCGTCGAGTCGTTCATCGACGTGACATCGAGCGAAGCGCCGGCGCCGGGCGGTGGCAGCATCGCGGCACTGTGCGGCGCACTCGGAGCCTCGCTGGCGACGATGGTGGCGAATCTGTCGAGCCACAAGCGCGGCTGGGACGATCGCTGGGCCGAATTCTCCGAACACGCCGAGCGCGGCAAGCGCCATTGGACAAGTCTGCTGCGGCTGGTCGACGAGGACACCGAGGCGTTCAATGCGATTATGTCGGCATTCGGACTGCCGAAGGGGTCCGACGCGGAAAAGGCGGCGCGTAAAGAGGCGATTCAGAGCGCCACGCGCCGCGCCATCGAAACGCCTCTGGAAGTCATGGAGGAGGCTCTCGCCAGCATGGACGCGATAAGAGCCATGGCCGAGACAGGCATGGAGGCCAGCGTTTCCGATGCCGGCGTTGCGGCACTCTGCGCGCGGACGGCGGTGCTGGGCGCGCATCTGAATGTTCGAATCAACGCGAAGAGCCTGGACGATAAGGCGGCCGCGGCGGGCTACCTGAAGCGCGCCACGGATATCGAGGTCCGCACCATTGAAGCGGAGCGGCAAATACTCGAAATCGTGCGAGGGAAGATGTAGGAATCCGCGAGATCGACACTCAGTCGCGCAGCGCGTGTCCCGTTAACGACAGGAAAACCGTCTCCAGATTTGGCTCCTTCAGGCCGACGCCTTTGATACGAATGCCGGAATCTTGTGCTTTCTGAATGACATCAATGAGGCTGACGCCGCCGTCGTTCAGCGTCAGTCGAGCGCGCCCGTTTTCCATCGCGCCGGTGACTTGATGGAACATTCCGCAGAGGCGATGAAGCGACTCATCGCCGAGGCCGTCTGCTTCAAGAACAATCTCCCGCTTGGCACGCACCAACGAGATAAGTTCGCCAAGCGTACCGACGGCGATGATCTTGCCGCGGTCGATGATGGCGGTTCGCCCGCAGAGCCGCTGGGCCTCTTCCATGTAATGCGTCGTATAGAGAATGGCCTTGCCGTCGGCGGCGAGGCTTTCGACGATGTCGAAGATATAGGCCCGCGCGTGCGGATCGACGCCCGCGGTCGGCTCGTCCATCAGGATCACTTGCGGGCGGTGGATCAAAGCGCAGGCGATATTCAGTCGCCGTTTCATGCCGCCGGAGAAAGTCCCCACCAGATCATCCGCGCGATCGACGAGTCCGACGGTCCCGAGAGTCTCCGGCACGCGCCTTTCCAATTCGCTGACATGGATGTCGTAGAGCTTGCCGACGAACGCGAGATTCTCCGCGGCACTGAGCCGCTCGTTGAGCGAAATCTCCTGCGGCACATAGCCGATGCGATACTTGTAGCCGTTCCCATGCGAGATGACCGCGCCGCCGATGACAACATCGCCCTCGTCGGGCTGAAGGATCGTGGCGATGATGTCGATCGTTGTGGACTTGCCGGCACCATTCGGACCGAGCAGGCCGAACACTTCGCCGGCGTCGATCGAGAAGCTGATATCATCGACGGCGCGCACGCCGCCGTATGACTTCTTCAGATGGCGAACTTCCAGAATGGCCAAAGACACGACCTCCGATCGGATCATCCATTCTACACGAGACAGGCGGCCTGTTAAGATGCCGCGGTATGATGTCCAATCGACGTGTTCTAAAGCAATTGGCCGCCCTTCGCACGCGATTTGACGCAGGCAGTCGAGCCGCACGGCGATCTTGCCTGTCGGCCGCCGCGCAAATGCCGATCGACAACGCCGACGCACTGGCGGAATACCATGATCTGTTGATGTTTTGGGCGGCCCATCCCGACGATGCCACGATTCTGCGCCGCGTCGAATCGGAACTGCGCAGGATCGGCCAAACCGTCGAACACTGGCGTTCGAGCAGGCGGCATGGGGCGCTGCGAGAGCTTTGTAATACCGGCATCGCCGGAACCGTTACGACACACGCATTTTCGCTTGAGCTTTTGCGTTGGCTCGCGCGGACCGCGTCAGGCGACGTGTCACTCGACTGGAAGAGCGAAAGAGCGGCTGAACGACTGGAGGAACTGCTGCCGCATCTCTGCGCGACGGCCGAACTCGACGGCCTGTTAAACCAGCACTACGACACGCGCGATTGGGTGCGGCTGGCCGACGGTCATCGCGCCGACACCGGACTTTCCTGGCTGCTTAATCGCTTTTCGACCATGCAGGCGCCGGCAGCGCTTCGAGATCAACTGTTCGATTCCCTGGAATTCAACATCGCATGGCGACATCGCAACGCATGGCTTTCGCGAACCGGAGCGCGCTTTCCGGAGCGGCCGACGTTCTTCCAGCCAAAGGACATGCTGCGCGGCGTCGAGTTGAAGGCCGTGCTCGATGCTCCCCTGCCGGCCGCCCGCCCTCTTTCCCCGAGCGCCGCGCGCGAGTTGCTCGACGCCTGCCGTGCGGCGCTGTCATCGCGCCGTCGCGAGACCGATCCGCTGACACATGCCAACGAGCGCGAAGTGACCCTGTTTCGACTGGAGCGCGGCGTCGATGTGGCCGTCTTCGGAATGATGCCCGAGAGGCGACTGCCGATCGAAAGCTACTTCGGCTATGTCGCGGCGCGAAACCGCGTGCCGGCGGCGTATGGCGGCGGATGGATTCTCGGCGGGCGATGCGAAATCGGCGTCAACATCTTCGACGAGTTTCGTGGCGGCGAGTCGGCTTTTCTCTTTGCCCAGATCATGCGCGTTTATCATCACTACTTTGGCGGACTGCGCTTTCTCGTTGATCCGTTTCAATTCGGCGCCGGCAACGACGAAGCCATTCAGTCCGGCGCATTCTGGTTCTATTACCGTCTGGGCTATCGGCCGATCGACGCCACCGCGCGAAAACTCGCCGAGCGGGAGGCCGCGCGCATGGGTCGCGATCCAGCGCATCGCTCGACAGCCGTCACGCTTCGACGCCTGGCGCGATCGAAGCTTCGGTTTGACAGCGACCAATGCTCGACAGCAGAACAGCGCAACGTAGCCCATCGCGACTTGCCAGGTGATTTTGATCTCGCGGAACTGGGCGCGGCCGTAACCGCGTGGATCGCAGAACGATTCGCCGGCGACCGATCTCGTGCCGCGGACTGGGCCGCGAAGCGCGTGGCGAAATCGACCGGCGTTCACCCCTCGCCGCGATGGGCGGACAACGCGCGGCGCCGTTTCGCAGACTTGGCAGTACTTGCGGCAATGATCGACGAATTGGACGAATGGAGGCCGCGCGAACGCCGCGCGCTGGGCGAGTTGTTGCGGTCCAAAGGCGGACCGAGCGAGCGCGCGTACGCCCGGAGCATGCAGCGGCACCCCAAATGCCTCGCGGCGCTGGCGCGATTGGCGCAGCGCCGCAAATAGCGGCATGGGCCGATCCGATGCGTCCGGGCGAGAGCGCTATACTCGCTGGCCTTGCGCGCTACGACGTCAATGATGAGCCAGTTCGCGCTCTTCGGCGGGCTGCTCGCGGCGTGGCGCGCGGTTCGGGTTCTGCCCTGCGTTCGCGCCCTGCGGATTCGGCTGGCAGCGGCCCGATGTCGCGTTCTTTGGCCGGCCTTCGCGGTCGGCGCGGCGGCTGGCATAGGGCTTCAGGCTGGACACGAGTCCGCGACAGGCATCGACGGCTTCTTCGTCGCTCAGATAGAAAAACTCTTCAAAGAGCTGCGGGCTGGCCTCGCCCTGGTCGGGATCAAACTCGACGACACAAAGCTTGAAGAGCTTTCGCGTCGTGCGCTCGCCGAAAGCCTCGTTCATCAGGTTTTCCAGTTGTTCGCGCGGATTGGTCGTGTTGCGATCGTTGTTCGCCGCCATCGTGCTACTCCTTTGTTTGAGAATGGTGTAAGCAAGGTTGCGGTCCGCGCGGAGCGGTCCGCCGCCGATCCAGACCTCTTTTGCCGTGGATGACGTCTTATGAAGTATGATAGAAACGCGACGTCGGCAAACCGAATGCGGCCGCTCAAACGCATATCGGCCCGTGCCGTTGCGTCCGCGCGAACAACGTGCAACAATGCCGAGGATTCTCAACGAAAACAAACTGGAGCGTTTCGACATGAATCCCACACGACTCAAACGCGTTCATGAGCAGATGCAGTCAACCGGACTGGACGTCCTGTTCATCAGCAACCCGAAGAACGTCCAATACCTCGCGGGTTTTCATTCGACGATGCCCGGCGACGTACAGCCGTTTGGCGATCCTGAAGGTTTCGTCGTGGTCTTCCAGAATGAGGTTCACCTCCTGTGTGACGGACGGTACATCGCCGGCGCGGCCGAACTGCCCGGCGTGAAGTCCCATCGCATCGACTCGCCAACGACCGCAAAGATCATCACCGACGCCATGCGTGCGATTATCGGCAGCGGCCGCAAAGTCATCGGCTACGAGGCCGATGCCATGCTGCACAGCGATGCCGTGGCGTATCTCGACTGCCTGAGCGATATGGAATGCCGCACGGCGCAGGAGCTGATGGTCGGAATTCGCCTGATTAAGACCGATGACGAAGTCGCGCTGATTCGCAAGGCCCAGGAAATCACGGGGGCGTGCTTTGACCATATCGTCAAACAGATGCGCGTGGGCGTCTCGGAGTATGAAATCGCCTTCGAGATCGATTCGTTCCTTCGCAAGCACAGCGAGGGCAGCAGCTTTAAACCCATCGTCGCCTTTGGAGAGACCGGCGCGCGGCCGCACTATTCGCCCGATCCGCGGCGTAAGCTGCAAAACAACCAGATGGCGCTGCTGGATTTCGGCGCGATATACCACGGCTATTGCGGCGATATGACGCGCATGGTCGTCATGGGCAAGGCCGACGAACGTCATCGCGAAGTGTATCAGCTCGTTCTGGATGCGCAGCAACGCTGCCTCGACGGCATCAAGCCCGGCATGAGGTGCCACGACATTGACGCACTCTGCCGCGACTACTTCGCCCAGAAAAAATGCGTCGACGCCTTTATGCACGGCACCGGCCACGGCGTCGGTTTGGCGATTCACGAGGACCCGCGCATCAAGCCCACGTTTCAGCAGACCGTCCAGCCGGGCATGGTCTTCACGGTCGAGCCGGGGCTGTATTACCCCGGCTGGGGCGGCGTCCGCATCGAAGATATGGTCGCGATGACGCCGGGCGGCTTCGAAAACCTGACCAAGACTCCAAAGAAGCTTCTCGAATTGAACTGAGGTACGCTATCTCGCCGCACGACGGTGGACGACCATGCGGCATTTGATGGAGACGATGATGAACATTAAAGTTATTCGCACGCGACTCGTGCCGTTTTGCATTGCGGCGTTTCTGCTGACTGGCGGATGCAGCAAGAATCGTGAGACAAGCGGGGTTCAGCAGATCAAGTCTGCGGGCGAACTCAAGACGAAAATGGATGTCAGCAACATTCTTGTCATCCACACGCTGGACGCGGAGCACTACGCCAAGGGCCACATCCCCGGCGCCGTGAACATCGAGTACGAGCGAATGAACCCGCAGATGCTTCCGGATAACAAAGACATTCCTCTGGCGTTTTATTGCGCAGGACCCATGTGCCCCGTCGGCGAACGAGCCGCCTCGAAAGCCGCAAGCTGGGGCCACACGAGCGTCTGGGTTTACAAAGGCGGAATCTCCGACTGGCGCTCGGCCGGCATGGACATCGCAACGGGCACGGACTAGCCAGGCGTCGACGAGGCGCTTGCCGCTTTCGTTTCCGCCAGCACGCCTCGCCCGCTTCGTGTCTGTAGCAGTTTTTCAACATCGACCTGCTGCGGCGGACCGACGACATTCCAGATCAGCGCACCAATCTCTGAAAGACCCGGCGGATCGCGCGTTGTCGACGACAGACACGCGGCGATCTCTCGGTCGGCCGATTGAATTGGCAGGGACGGCCGATTTGACTCTTCCCATGTCTGCATGATTCGCTGAACGATGTCGGTATCGGCCCCATCGCGGGCCTTCAGGCAGGCAAAGGTCAGCATCGCCGCCGACTCCAGATCGCAGTCTCGATGAAAGGACGCGCCGATCGATCGGGCCGCGTCGCGAACGCGACCCGTGCGGAGGCAGACAACCCCGTGCAAATATCGCGCTGCCGCACCGGAAGGCTGGGATTCGATCAATGCTCGAAGCGATCGTTCGCGCCGTTCTGGACTCTCACTTTGAAAGATTCGAATCGCCTCCGTGCGATGCCGCCGCTGAAACGCACGGTCGCGCAGGGTGTGTATCGTCCCAAGCATCAGGAACAGGGCGACAATTCCAAGGATGATCCAAAGTGTCATGTCGAGCTTGTATTCCTGCGCATTTTGAAGGTTAATTCAAACCGATCCAGCGTGTTCGTCCCGCGCCATTGTGAAGGTCCGAGATCATTCTAACCGCGATCTTGCAAGTCCGAAAACCACATCACACGTCAATCACTGTGCATCTTGCCGCAGGGTGAAAACCCGCAATTCTCCCAGCTAAACAGACATTCCCATATGTACGATGATAATTCGGTCAACATAGATGCCGCGAATCGTGAACCCATGGGCCGGTCTCGATGCGCGAGGAATCAGGATCGTTCATGATCCATTCATGAATTGCGGACCGCCGTTAACAAAATGCGGTCCCCGGTCATGAATGGCAGAAGGCGATCGAGCGAGAGTGGTGAACCATGACAGCCCAACAGACGAGCCTGCCCGTCGTTAGTGAAATGGCGAATGATGCCGACATGCTCGAACTGATCGAGATGTTCGTCGAGGATTTGCCGAAGCGCGCCGCAGCGCTTGAACAGGCGCTGCGCGAGGGCGAACTTTCGGCATTATCGCGAATCGCCCACCAGTTAAAGGGTGCGGCCGGCGGCTACGGCTTTCCGACGATTACCGAAGCCGCCGCAGAGTTGGAGCAGTGCGCGAAGGCATCGTCGGATCTGTCGCGGCTGGAACTTGAAGTTCGGCGCGTCGCGGATCTGTGTGTGCGGGCGCGAGCAACACTGCCGGAGGAGTAAGAGCAGAGATGTCGAGCATGGATGACTCAAAGCGAAAGAAGCTGCTCGTCGTCGACGACGATCCGATGCAGCTCGCGCTGATGAAGAAGCTGCTCAGCGCCATGGAGCACGAGGTGCTCACGGCGTCGAACGGCACCGAAGCCATGCGCATTATTCTTGGCGAAGAACCTCGCATCATCATCACCGACTGGTACATGCCCGAGATGGACGGCATCGAACTTTGCAAGACGCTGCGAAAGCACGAGGGCGTGCGGTTTGTCTATATCATCATGACCACCGCACAGGGCGGCGAAGACCTCATGATCGAGGCGCTCGACGCCGGCGCGGATGACTTCGTCCGAAAGCCAATCAGGCAGGCCGAACTGCTGGCCCGACTTCGCGCCGCCGACCGCATTGTCTGCGCCGAATCCGATCTGGCGCGGCGGACGCGTGATCTGCATCGCATCAACGCCGAAATGGCGCTTACGCATCAGAAGCTCAATCGCGCCAACGAACAGCTTCGACGTATGGCGACGACGGACGAGTTGACCGGCCTGTTGAATCGCCGCGAAATGATCGAGCGCATCGAACAGTTTTGGGCGTCGCTTCTGCGCTACGACCAGAACTTTTCTTGCATCATGCTCGATATCGACCACTTCAAGAACTTCAACGATACCCACGGACACGCCGCCGGCGACAAGGTGCTCAAAGTGGTCGCACAGGTGCTTCGGGCCAATTGTCGAAAGACCGATCTCGTCGGACGCGTCGGCGGCGAGGAGTTCTTGATATTGTGCCCCGGCGTCAAGGGGGAAGGCGCCGCGGTTTGTGCGGAGCATCTTCGCGCCGCCGTCGAGCAGAACGCAATCGAGTACGAAGGCGCGCCGCTGCTGGTCAAGATCAGCCTCGGCGTGGCTGAGGCCTGCAAGGCGTATGGAAACCATGACATGCTCCTGAAGGCCGCCGATCAGGCGCTGTACGAATCCAAGGCGCGCGGGCGAAATCGCGTTACGGTTGCCGGGTCGCAATCAGCACAGACGCCGGTCGCGGCGGAGGCGGAATGCGGCGACGCCCAGAAGAAATCGCGAGTCGTGATTACGCGGAAAACCTGACGCAGGACAATCGCCGGACCGATCTCAATATCCGCACCATTTCCGATCGTAAACTGAGTCCCCAACATCAAGTCGATCTGCCGCCTCTATCTCGGCGGAACGCCTAGGCGAATTGACTTGCATTGGCGTTCGCGCTCTCGGATAGTGATATCCATGAACCGCGACTACGAATCTCTCATGCCGCTGATCGCCGTAAACGACGATCGAGGAGCAGCGATGACAGCCTTCGCGGATGCCGTCTGGCCGGCACTACATGCAGCGGGCGTCTCGTGGCTGGGCTTCTATCTGAAAGCTGACGACGATACGCTTGTTCTTGGTCCGCGGCGCGATAAGCCGGCCTGCTCGCCCATCGGGCTGCACGGCGCCTGTGGACGGGCGTTTCTGTCGCAACGGGTGCTTGTCGTCCGAGATGTGGCCAGGCTGGGCGAGAATTACATCGCCTGCGATCCGCGCGATCGATCGGAAATCGTCATCCCCCTATTCGAACGTAACGGTACCTGCTGGGGCGTGTTTGATGTCGATAGCCACGACATCGGCGCTTTCGCGGAGCGCGACGCAGCCGGTCTGTTGGCATTGCTGGTGAAAGCCGACCTGACCATCGTGACCGCCCCTGAGACGCCTCATGATACGGCCGTCATGCTGATTTGACGCAGCGAAGCAATCGAATCAGCCAGATCAATGCTACGGCGAGCAGTACCGCGACCAGCGCATTAGCAAGCCACAGAAACGTGCGTAACGGCAGGCGCGATTCGTCCACCGTCAGACGCGATTCGGCCACGCCATCCCCTGACTCATGCAACAATCGATTGATCGCGCCGACGTCAATTTCCGCGAAGCGCATTTCGATCGTACGGATGGCCTGCCGAATATCGCCGACGGCGCGGTTCACATCGTCGATGCGTACGGCTTCCGTTTGTTGTTCGATGCGCGCGACAGCCGACTGAATTCTCTCGGAGATGTCGTTAAATCTTGCCGCCGCGACTTCGCGCTGTATTCCGTCGGAAATGTCGCGCAGCCTTGCCGACTCTATTTCGGTGAGGATGCGTTCCGCCCAATTCGGCGGCAATGATTCGAGGCGCTCACGAACGGCGGCTACGCTGAGCGTGATTTCACATATCGCCGTATTGAGCGCATCCATGTCGAGCTGACGCAGGCGTTCAACGACTTCCTGGGCCGTCTCGTCGACGCCCCTGCTGGCGCGGCGAATTCCGGTCGGGTCCATTGCCGCGCGTCCAATGGCATGGGGAACATCGATCATGCGTTGTCCGATAGTTGGAGCAGGCTGAGTTGCCGGCTCGCCGTTTGCCCATGCGATCGAGTTCTGCTGGGGCCGTGCGCACCCTCTTGAACTAATCAGGACGCCCAGCGCCGAAATGATGCACGCCGCACGCCGAAAGAAATGCGAGGTCGACATCGCCTGTTTGGACATCGTCGCACCGCCTGAGATGAGTTTCCGTCAGTAATTTAGGCGCGGATGGGCGCGCGTTTCCAGAATTCGATTCGCAATTCACCGTTGAAGTTCTGTCACGTTTCGTGAACCACGGGATATCCCGCCTCATGCCAGGCGCGGTAGCCGCCATCCATCGAAATGACATTCGAGTAGCCCATCTTCTGCAGATTGTCGGCCGCTAAAGCAGAGCGATAGCCGCCGCCGCAGTAGAGGACGATCGGCGCATTCAGATCAGGTATCGCCCGCTCAACGTCGCGTTCGATCACGCCCTTGCTCATGTGCAGTGCGCGTGGCAGATGCCCGGCCGCATATTCGTCGGCCTCTCGGACATCGACGAGCAGAAAGTCCTCGCCCGCGTCCAGTCGGCGGCGAATGTCGTCGATCGTCGTTTCGCGAATTCGAATCC
>CAZRFP010000088.1:0-18024 GCA_964599535.1 uncultured Planctomycetaceae bacterium | reverse complement strand
AAGCCGCGTGCATATCCACGTTTTGGCAGCGCTGTTCTTCGGTGCAGCCATCAGTTTTCTGCCCGTCTATCGCATCTGGAGGTTTCCCGGGAATCCGTATAATCCCTATGTCGTGGCCGTGGCGCAGATGCTCTGGTCGGGTCTGTTGATCCACTTGACCGGCGGACGCATCGAAACGCACTTCCACGTCTTCGGATCGATCGCGCTGCTGGCGGCCTATCGAGACTGGCGCGTGCTGGTGCCCGCGACGATCGTCGTCGCGCTGGATCACGGACTGCGCGGCATTTACTGGCCCCAGTCCGTCTATGGCGTTGTGACGGCCAGCCCCTGGCGAACGATTGAGCATGCGGCATGGGTCGTGTTCGAAGACATCTTTCTGATTCAATTCTGCGTGCAATCCGTGCGCGAAATGCGCGCGATTGCTTCGCACCGCGCCCAGTTGGAATCGACCAACGAACGCATCGAGGCCGAAGTCACCCATCGCACCGAAGAACTTCAGGCCGCCAATGAGGAAATGGCCGCGCAGCAGGAGGAACTGCAGGCGATGATGCAGGAACTCGAGACCATGAACGAGGCTCTGGAGCGCGCGCGGCTCGCGGCCGAAGAGGCCGACATGGCCAAGAGCGAGTTTCTCGCCAACATGAGCCACGAGATTCGCACGCCCATGACGGCCATATTGGGTTTCGCCGATACGCTGCTGGAAGATGGGGACATGACGCAGGCGCCGGAGAGCCGCATTTCCGCCATTCGAACGATACAGCGCAATGGCGACCATCTCATTCGCATCATCAATGACATTCTTGATTTCTCCAAGATCGAAGCCGGAAAAATGTCGGTCGAATCGTTGACGTGCTCGCCAGTTCAGATCGTGGCCGACGTCGTGTCGCTCATGAAGGTTCGCGCCGATCAACAGCGCATCGCGCTGAATGTCGAATTTGAAGGCCCGCTGCCGGCGTCGATCGATGTCGATCCCACGCGCGTTCGGCAGATTCTCGTCAATCTCGTCGGCAACGCGATCAAGTTCACGGAGTCCGGCGGCGTGCGATTTGTTGTTCGTTACCTGGAATCCCCCACGTCGCGCATCGAGTTCGATGTCATCGACAGCGGCGCGGGCATGACGCAGGAGCAGGCCGCCCGGCTCTTCAGGCCTTTTTCGCAGGCCGATTCGACGACGACGCGCCGATATGGCGGCACGGGACTTGGCCTGACATTGAGCAAACGACTTGCCGAGCTGATGGGAGGCGACGTGACGCTGGTCGAAACCCAGCCTGGCATTGGCACGCGGTTTCGCGCGACGATCTCCGTCGGTGCGGTCGCTCGCGCGGCCATGATAGCGAACCCTTCGGAGGCGTTGCTGGCGACCGTTGCGTATGACAAAGACGAAGCAGAGGGCGGGTCTATCGCCGTTCAACCGCGCATACTTTCGGGCATGCGCGTGCTGCTCGCGGAAGATGGCGCGGACAATCAACGCTTGATCTCGCACGTGCTTAAGCGAGCAGGGGCGGTTGTGACGCTCGCGGAGACGGGCGACGCGGCTGTTCGGATGGCCCTTGAAGCGCGCGAACGCATGCGCGATTTCGATGTCATCTTGATGGACATGCAGATGCCCGTCATGGACGGCTATGAGGCGACGGCGCTGCTGCGCGCCAAGGGCTACCGCGGACCCATCATCGCCCTTACCGCCCATGCGATGAAGGGCGATCGCGAAAAGTGCATCGGGGCAGGCTGCGACGACTATAGCACCAAGCCGATCAACCGTGGAGAACTCATCGACAAAATCGCCCGCTTCGCACCGCAGGTCAGCGTACTATAATTCGCCGATGCGGTCGCCTCATCGCCACGCGACGCGCTTGGAGATTCGTCCATGGACATCAAGCTTCCACGATCAGCTATCGCCGGATTGATCGTTGTGATCACGACACTGTCCGGATTGTCAGGCTGCGGCAACGATGAACGCCACGTCGAAGAGCGCCGCTGTGAAGAGCGCGGCCGACACATCCGGGTTCGCGCCCCTTTTACCAGGGTGGATGTCTTCGTTCCGGATGACGATCCGGACGAAACTGAGGTTGATGTGAGGGTCCGGCGCTAATCGGCCGGGGGGCCGCGCCTCGTTTCTCACAAGCGCAAATCACTCCTTCCAATCCACTCGCGGCCGTCCGATTTTTGGACTAGAATGCGGTTCGACTATGTGATATTTTTCACGAAGTTGAAACGCACCTGCTCCACGGATCACGGATGGCGAAGATCATCATCGATGGCAAGTCGGTCGAGTGCAGGGAGAACATCCCGGTTCTACAAGCCGCGCTCGAGGCAGGTTGGGATATTCCGCATTATTGCTACCACCCCGGCCTGACGGTCGTGGCGTCCTGCCGCCTCTGCCTGATGGAAATGAAGATGCCCAATCCCAAGACCAAGGAGATGGATTGGGCACCGAAGCTCTTCCCCAGTTGCCAAACGCCGGCCAAAGACGGCATGGAAGTCCGGTTTGACTCCCCCAAAGTGCAAGAGAACCAGACGGAGTGCATGGAGTACTTCCTCCTGAACCATCCCCTCGATTGCCCCGTCTGCGATCAGGCTGGTGAGTGTTATCTGCAGGATTACTCTCTTCGCTTCGGCGAGGCGACCAGCCGAATGGTCGAGGCGAAGAACAAGAACCCCAAAAAGGACATCGGCAGCAAGACACTGCTTTACCAGGACCGCTGCGTAATGTGTACGCGTTGTGTGCGGTTCTGTAACGAAGTCGCGGGCACCGGCGAACTGGCCGTTATCCAGCGCGGCAGCAAGGCGGAGATCGACGTTTTCCCCGGCGTGCCGCTGGAGAATGAGCTTCAGGGCAACGTAGTCGATATCTGCCCCGTCGGTTCACTGCTCGACAAAGACTTTCTGATGAAGCAGCGTGTGTGGTTCCTCAAATCCGCCAAGAGCGTCTGCCCCGGCTGCGCGACGGGCTGCACCGTGAATGTCGATCAGAACAACGGGCAGGTCTGGCGGCTAAAGCCGCGATGGAATCCGGGCGTCAATGACTGGTGGATTTGCGACGAAGGCCGTTTCGGCTGGAAGTATGTTCACGATCCGCGCCGGATCCATCGCCTGACCGTGCGTCGCGGCGCGGAATTGAGCCATCCCGAATGGAGCGCGCTGGACGAGATCGTCAAGCTGCGAATCGCGCGCGTGGTCAAGGAGCATGGCGGTGGAAAAGTCGCCGCGGTGTTCTCGCCTTTCATGGCTTGCGAAGAGGCGTGGCTGCTTGCGCGGTTCATTCGCGATCTCGCGCCTGAGGCAACACTGGTCATGGGGCCGGTCCCCGTTGTCGGCGAAGAAAAGACATTCCCAGTGGGCAACGGACAGCCGGTTCGATTCACAATCTCGCCGGAGAAATGCCCCAATCGGCGCGGGATCGAGATGATTCTCGCGGACATGGGCGGCAACGCGTGTTCCTTTGATGAGTTCGTCAAGACGGCGGCGACGGGTGCGTTTTCGTCGGCTTGGATCGTCGGCGGCTATCCCGGTGAATGGGTGTCGAAGGAACTGGCGGCGGCCGCGGAGAAGATCGAGGTTCTGATCGTTCAGGATATCTTCCCGAGCAAACTGACGGAAGCGGCGCAGGTGGTGATTCCCAGTTGCGCGTTTGTCGAACGCTCCGGTTCCTTTGTGAACAACCAGGGTAAGGTGCAGCCGTTTGAAGCGGCGACCCATCCGCCCGAAGGTTGCCAGCGCGACGGGCAATACCTTTACGAGTTGTCAGGCGAGACCGGGCTTTTCAATCTTGACCACATTCGAATGCGAATGGCGGAGCGCATGCCGCAGTTCGCGGCATTGCATGTTCCTCCTGAAATGCCGGAGCATGCCCATTAGGCGTTGGTGGACTGAGCGGACCAAGGAATGATCGAGTTCATCATGACGATACTGGCCGACCAGTTCTGGTTCAGCTTGCTGCTGGCGCTGGCGATCTTCGGCGTCATCATGACGGGTTGCGCCTACTGCATCCTTCTGGAGCGCAAGATTTCGGCATGGGTTCAGGATCGCTACGGACCCAATCGCGTCGGTCCTCTGGGTCTTTTGCAGCCGTTGGCCGACGGCATCAAGCTGCTGATGAAGGAAGACATCATTCCGCGACATGTCGATCGCGGCATTTTCCTGCTTGCGCCGTTTCTGGCGTTTGTCGTGGCATTGATCGGCTTTGCGGTCATTCCGTGGGGCGGCGAGTTTCGCTGGCCGTGGATGCCGGAGGGCGAGACGATCCGCTGCCAGATCGCCAGCATCGACATCGCGCTGCTTTATATTCTCGCCATCGGATCGCTCGGCGTATACGGCGTCGTGCTGGCCGGCTGGTCGAGCAACAACAAGTTTGCGTTCTACGGCGCGATGCGCGCCGCTGCCCAGATGCTCTCCTATGAAGTACCGATGACGATGATGGTGCTCGTCGCCATCCTGACGACCGGCTCGATGCGGCTGGAAGACGCCGTCACGTCGCAGGCCGCTTCATGGTGGACCGTGGCGTATCATCCGTTCGCGGCGCTGATCCTGTTCATCACGGCCCTGGCGGAAGCGAATCGCGCGCCGTTCGATTTGGCCGAGGCTGAGCAGGAACTGATCGGCGGCTTTCACACGGAATACAGCGCGATGAAGTGGGCGATGTTTTTCCTCGGCGAATACTCGCACATGATCACGACGAGCGCCTTCATGGTTGCTCTGTTCTTCGGAGGCTATCTGCTGCCCGATTTCCTGCCGGGCGCGGCGTGGGTCAATGAATCGACCGGCGTGCTGGCCATGTTGGCGCGCGTGGGCGTTGTCCTTGTGAAGATCGGGCTGTTCATCGTGCTCTATATGCTCGTCCGCTGGACGCTGCCGCGTTTCCGATTTGATCAACTCATGGCGCTGGCGTGGAAATCGCTCGTGCCGATGGGTTTGCTGATTGTCTTCATGCAGATTTGGATCGTTTACAAGGAACTGCCGCAGTGGTATTCAACCGTCGGCAACGTCGTCGTGCTGCTGGTTGGCGGAGTGTTCGGCGCAATCGCGGCGCGACCGATCACCGGCCGGCAGACGAGCATGTTGCTCGGCGATGCCGCATCGCGTGCGGCCGCGGCGAGGCATGACGAAGTGCCGGTGTAGCATCTTGCGCGGCGTATCTTGGATTTGGAACGGAGGCTCGCAAGCGCGTGTCGAAGCCGAACTGGAAAGAAACCGACATCGTTTACGTCGATCAGCCCGAATTGACGGTGGCTGAGCGCCTGTATCTCCCGCAGGTCTTCGGCGGGCTGAAGACGACGCTGCGCCACATGTTTGCGATGAAGGTCCGCAAGGAAAAGGTCATCCAGTATCCGGAGCAGCGCCGACAGGTCCGGAAGGAAATCTATCGCGGCGTGCATCGGCTCAATCGCGACGAGCAGGGGCGCGTCGCTTGCGTCGCGTGCTTCATGTGCGAAACGGCCTGCCCGGCCCACTGCATTCACATCGAAGGCGCGGAAAGCCCGTGGCCGGATCGGGAGAAGTACCCGATCAAGTTTGACATCGACGAACTTCGGTGCATTTACTGCGGCATGTGCGAAGAAGCCTGCCCGGTCGATGCCATCGAGTTGACGCCGGAGTATCACCTCGTCGGCACGAGCCGCGAGGAGATGATCTTCGACAAGGAAAAGCTGCTGATGGTTTATGATCGAACCAAGGACGACAAGCCGCGAAAGAGCCCGGCCGTCACGGGGTATTGAGCGCATGAAACCGAGTCCATTTGAACTGCGAATCGGAGCCTGAGTCTTGCCCACGACGCTGGTCTATGTCTCGTACCTTGTGTCGGCGCTCATTGCGTTTGCCGTCTTCGTCGGCCTGCCGAAGGACGGCCGCGCGCCGCGCCGTGGCGGCATGGTGCTTGTACTCGCGGCCGCGGCCGCCGCGTTTGTCTATTTTCTGCATCAGGTGCCTGGTTCGGCTGCTCAGAATGTCGTGTTCTATTTGTTGGCGATGATCGGCGTCGGATCGGCCGTGCGCGTGGTGACGCATCCCCGGCCGGTTTATAGCGCGTTGTATTTCGTGCTGGTGGTACTCGCGACGGCGGCCCTGTTGATACAGGTCGGCGCGGAGTTTCTGGCGTTCGCCCTTGTCATCGTCTATGCCGGCGCGATTCTCGTGACCTATGTCTTTGTCATCATGCTCTCGCAACAATCACCCGAGGCGCGCGGCCGCATTTCGGCGGTGCTTGATTACGATCGCAGCGCACGCGAGCCGGTCTGGGCGGCGCTGGCCGGTTTCATGCTGATGGCCACGCTGGCGGGCATGATTGTCGAACACCCGTGGCAGCGCTTTGACGCTGTGACGGCCGAGGCGATGGCGCATCGGAATACGATCGAACTCGGCCGGATGCTCATGACGGACTTCGCGATCAGCGTCGAGTTGGCCGCGGTCCTGCTGATGGTGGCACTGGTCGGGGCGGTCGGCATCGCTCGGAAGCGTTTGCCGCGCTCCCCGGATGTCGGCGGTGAGCCGCCGCCGGGCGAGTTGGGTCGTACGGCAAAGCCGTTCTAGACCGCGTGGTGAATAGGTCGGAATCGTTACTGTTCCTCGGCGCCGTTGAAGTTGACGGCCAGGTATTAAGAAAATGCCCAATCCCGTCGCACTCATGATCATCGGCGCGATCCTCTTTTCGATCGGCGTCGTCGGCTTTTTGACCCGGCGGAACATGATTGTCATGTTCCTCTGCACCGAGATCATGTTTCAGGGCGTGCTGGTCAATCTGGTCGCGATGGGCCTCCTGCACGGCAGCCTGCAGGGTCAGACGCTCGGGATATTTGTTCTGGTCATCGCCGCCGTCGAGGCCGGTCTCGGGCTGGCGATTGTCGTCATGATGTATCGTCGCCGCGGCACGCTGGATGCCGACGGCTGGCGCGCGATGCGAGGCTGATTGAGGTATTCGAGAGCGAACGCGCGGATTCGCCCTTAACAAAAGCACATGGACATCAAGACTCTCGCGATTCTCATTCCATTACTGCCCCTGGCCGGCAGCGTCCTCGTCGGGGCGATCGGCCTGCGGGGGCTTCGCGATCGTTCGCACTGGCTGGTGATTGCCGGCGTGGCCGCGTCGCTGTTCTGCGCGGTGAGCCTGTTTTTCGTGGTTCAATCTGAACTGTCGCGCGGCAGCGGCGAGTCGGCCGCTCGCGTCGCGGATTTTGCGGTTGTCGATGATTCGACGCAGGTCGGCTATGCCCGGCTGGCGGAATCGTTCAGCGTTTATGAGTGGATCAGCGTCGGCCACGGCATCGGCGGCGAGCCGCAGTCATGGCTTAACGTCACGTTCCGCGTCGATCCGCTCACGATGGTCATGCTGCTTACAGTATTGGCCGTCTCGCTCATGGTTGTGGTCTATTCCGTCGGCTACATGCGCGATCACCACGGCCACGCCGAACGCGGTTACGAGCGATTTTTTGCGTTTCTAGGCTTGTTCGTCTTTTCCATGTGCATGCTCGTATTGGCGGGCAATTTCCTGCTGCTCTATCTCGGCTGGGAACTCGTCGGTTTGAGCAGCTACCTGCTCATTGGCTTTTACTATCAAAAGCCCGCCGCCGCGGCCGCCGCGAAGAAGGCATTCATCGTTAACCGCATCGGTGACTTCGGCTTCGGCCTCGGCATTCTGCTGATTTACCTGACTTTCGGCTCGCTCGACTATCAGGCCGTCTTTGCAATGGTGGCCGACGGCGTAACCGGCGATGGTCTGCCGCTGGCGACGGAGCGCGTCACGACGATCGCGCTGCTGCTCTTTTGCGGGGCGATGGGCAAGAGCGCCCAGTTGCCGCTGCATGTCTGGCTTCCCGATGCGATGGAAGGCCCCACGCCCGTCAGCGCCCTGATTCACGCCGCCACGATGGTCACGGCCGGCGTATACATGGTGGCGCGATGCAGTGTCATATTTGCGGCATCACCGACGGCTATGTGGATCGTCGGCGGCATCGGCGCGGCCACGGCGCTCTTCGCCGCGACGATCGCGCTGACCCAGTTCGACATGAAGCGCATCCTCGCCTATTCGACGCTGAGCCAGCTCGGATATATGTTTCTCGGCCTCGGCGTCGGCGCGTTCGACTCGGCCATGTTCCATCTTTATACACATGCATTTTTCAAGGCGTGCCTATTCCTCGGCGCGGGCAGCGTGATGCACGCCATGGCCGGCGAGATCGACATCCGCCGCTTTTCCGGTCTGCGCAAGGGCATGCCGATCACGTATCTCACGTTTCTTGTATCCGGTCTGGCACTCGCCGGCGTGCCGCTGCTCGCGGCATTCTGGAGCAAGGACGAAATCATTCACGCCGCACTGGCAAGTTCGACGCCCATGCTCGGCTGGATCGGTTTGCTGACGGCACTGCTGACGGCGTTCTACACATTTCGCATGATCTTCATGGCGTTTCATAACGAAGAGCGCCTGCCGCGCGGCGTCGAACACGCGCACGAATCCGGCGGCTGGATGACCGTGCCGCTGATCGTGCTCGCATTGGGCGCGGTCTTTGCCGGTTATGTCGGCGTGTCGTTGCATCCGGGCGGTTCTGCCTTCCTTGGAATGTTCGAGCCGCACGGCGCGTTTCACGGTTTTCTCAAGCCGGTCTTTGCCGACGCGCTTTCGCTCGAAGCCTTTGACGCGCACCTTGGCGCGGAAGCGCACGGCGGCGGGGGCCATTGGCTCATGTATCTTTCGGCGGGCATCGCCTTCTACGGCATCTGGAACGCATGGTATTTCTACACGCGGCGGCCGGCGATTCCCTTTGCCGTCGCGCTGGCGTCCGGTTCGATTTACCGCCTGCTTTATAACAAGTATTACGTGGATGAAATCTACGACGTCGTCTTCGTTCGCACGTTGCGCCGCATCGGCGATCTGTGCTATGCCTGCGATCGATTCGTGATTAACGGCATACTCTGGATCATCGCGGCCGTCCCGCGAGCGATGGGCTTCCTCTTGCGCGGCTGGCAGCAGGGGGCCATGCAGGGTTACGCCCTCGGCATGGTCATCGGCCTGGTGGCCATTGTGTGGTGGGTGCTGGCGAAGGCGTGACGGAGTTGGACCAGAAACGCAGCTAGATAGCGGCATATGGAATTTCTTTTCGACAACATCATCGGACGGCACGTGCTTTCGCTGATCATCTTCGTGCCGGTGATCGGCGCAATCGTGCTGTACGTCTGCTCATCGTGGGATACGGTCGTCGTGCGGCGCTTTGCGTTGGGCGTCTCGCTGGTCACGCTGGCGCTGGCGGCGGTCGCGCTGGCCATGTTTCTTGAACGGCCGGAAAGCTGGCGCTCCGGCGGATACGCCCTCGTGGAGCAGGGCGACTGGATTCTGGGCGGCGCGAACAGCGACGATGCGGCCGGCGTGCGCGTGCAATACAAGCTGGGTGTTGACGGCATTTCGATGCCGCTGCTCCTGCTGACGGCGCTTCTGACACCGCTGGCCATCTGGGGCAGCTTTACGGGCATTCAGACGCGCCATCGCGAGTATTACGCTCTGATGCTTCTGCTGCATGGCGCGATGCTCGGTGTCTTCTGCGCCCGCGATCTGCTGCTGTTCTATGTCTTCTTCGAGTTCACGCTCATTCCGCTGTATTTCCTCATCGGCATCTGGGGCGGCCCGCAGCGCGACAAGGCCGCCAACATGTTCTTCATCTACACGCTGACGGGCAGCTTGTTGACGTTTACCGGCGTGCTTTATCTCGGATGGAAAGCGGCATGGCTTGCGCCGAATCTCAACCTGCCCGGCGTATTGACGTTTGATCTTGACGTGCTCTATCAGATCGCCGGACATCTGACCGATGTCGAGCAGTTCTGGCTGTTCATCGCTTTCTTCGCGGGCTTTGCGATCAAGGTGCCGCTCTTTCCGCTGCATACGTGGCTTCCGCTGGCGCACGTCGAAGCGCCCACGGCCGGCTCAGTCATTCTTGCCGCCGTGCTGCTGAAGCTCGGCACTTACGGCTTCATGCGGCTGAGCCTGCCGATGCTGCCGTCTGCCTCGATCGAACTCGCGCCATTCGTCGGAATGCTGGCCGTCGCGGGCATCATCTACGGCGCGCTGGCCGCGTGGGTCCAGTCTGACGTGAAAAAGCTTGTGGCGTATTCGTCCGTCTCGCATCTGGGCTTTTGTCTGCTCGGCATGTTTTGTCTGAAGACGGCCGGTTTGTCCGGTTCTCTGCTCTACATGGTGAATCACGGATTATCAACCGGCGCGTTGTTCTTGATCGTCGGCATGATTTACGAACGCTATCACACGCGCGAAATGTCTGAGATCGGCGGGTTGGCCAGAAAAATGCCCGTCATGGCGTTCTTTCTGATCGTGTTTACGATGTCGAGCATCGGCCTGCCCGGGTTGAACGGCTTTGTCAGTGAGTTTCTCGTGCTGCTGGGTACGTTCACATCCGCAGACCCGCGGCCGGACGGTCCGGGACCGCTCGGCGTGTGGTATGCCGTGCCGGCCGCGACGGGCATTCTGCTCGGCGCGATTTACATGCTGCACATGGCGCGTTGCGTGTTGTTCGGCCCGCTGAAGGAGCCGGGCCACGGCGCTGACACGTCGACGGGTCTCACGCAGGACCTCACACGGCGTGAGATCGGCATCCTCACGCCGATTGCCGTGTTCTGCCTTCTGATCGGCGTCTATCCGAAGATGCTCACCAGCATGATGGAGCCGTCGATTGATCACGCGATCCTGGCCAAGGTGATTCCGCCGAACTGGTCCGGCACAATTGCGACCGCCGACGCCGCGAGCCGCATGAACGCTACGAACGCAACTGAGCCGCTGTCGATGTTGGACGACGCTCTAGGGGAAAACGCGGGAGATTTTGACGCAATGATACGGCCGCTGCCGGCCATTCAGACTTCATGGCCGCACCGTGCCGCTGCGTTCGCGCCGCCGACGCGCGAGGAGGATCGTTGATGCCCGCGGTGCATCCGATGGTTGAACTGCTCATGCCCGAGATCGTGCTCGTGCTCGGCGCGACGCTCGTGCTGTTGGCCGGGTTGTCGCGCGAGCTGGGGGCGCGATCAGCGCTCATTTCTCTCATCACGATCGCCGTCGCGCTTTGGAGCGCCGGACGGCTCGTCGATGTTCCGGTCGATCCGTCGGTCGCCGCGTCGCTGCATCCCGGTCCGTTGGTCTGGTATGCGCGTCTCATGACACTCGCCATCGGAGCGCTGATCGTTCTCGTCAATCGACATGTGCCGGAGCAATCCGAGCGAGGCGAGTTCTTCGCGCTGATCCTCTTCTCGCTGGCTGGCGTCTCGACGGTCGCCATCGCCAACGATCTCATCATGCTCTTTCTCGCGCTCGAATTGGTCAGCGTGCCGACGTACATCCTCATCGGCCTGTCGCGGCGGCACATCCATGCCCAGGAATCAGCCGGAAAGTACTTCTTCCTCGGCGCGTTTGCCGCTGCCGTCACGCTCTACGGGTTCAGCTTTCTTTATGGCCATGCCGGCACGATGACGCTCTTCGGCCCCGATTCGATCGCATCGCGCCTGAGCCAGTCGTCATCCATGGGCGATCCGCTCTTTCTCATCGGTTTGATGCTTTCGATGGCAGGCTTGGCGTTTAAGATCGCCGCCGTTCCGCTACATTTTTATGTGGCCGATGTGTATCAGGGCGCCGCCTCGCCGGTGACGGGCCTGCTCGGTTTCGTGCCGAAGTTTGCCGGCTTCATCGCCCTGATCCAGTTGCTGTCGCTGACCGGCTGGCGATATGGCGACGGCGTCTTCTGGCTGCTCTGGGCGCTGGCCGCCGCGACCATGACCGTCGGCAACACGCTCGCCCTCATGCAGCACAACGTGAAGCGCATGCTGGCCTACTCCAGCGTCGCCCATTCAGGCTACATGCTCGTTGCCCTTGCGGCCGGTCCGGCGCTGGCCGCTTCGCTGAATGCGCCGCTGCGCGACGGGCTGGCGGCGCTGCTGTTCTACATGACGGCCTACGGCGTGATGAATCTCGGCTGCTTCGCGGCGCTCTCGTTCTTTCGCAAGCGCGGCGAGGATGATCCCGACGACTCGGCCGAGACGATCGACGACATCGCCGGCAGCGCCCGAGAGCATCCGTGGGCCGCGCTGGCGCTGTCGCTCTGCGTGCTCGGTCTGATGGGCTTTCCGCTCACGGCCGGCTTTCTTGGGAAGCTTTATATCATCTCGGCGGCCTTGTCGGCCGGCGGCGAGGTCGCGGCAGGCGCGTCGGCCGCGCGCCAGCAGGCGATGATCGTGCTCGTGGTGATTCTGGCGCTGAACGCGGCCGTCGCCGCGGCCTATTATCTGCGTATTCTCGCGGCGTGCTATCTGCGAAAGCCCGCGACGGGCATCGTGCCATCAACCTGTCACGCGCTGCGGTTTGCAATGGCCGTCTGCGCCTTGATCGCGGTCGCGCTCTTTGTCCGGCCGGGCGTGCTCTTCACCGAGTCGCGTCATGCCGTTCGCGAGATCGCCGACCGCGCCGCCCGCTCATCGTTCATGATCGCAAGCGAATCGGCCGATTCCCGCGACTGAAAAGCGCCCCATCGTCAGGCCATCGAACTGCCGGACCGTCCAGTCGTCGAGCGCTTCCGTTAGCATGCCGGTCGGGCGGCATGCCGAAGCGAAGCGCCCGGCATGGTGAAACGCCGAGACTGCGAGATTCCGAAACGCGCATCGTTTAGCCCCTCCCCGAAGGGGCGGGCGCGGCCGTGCGGCAGATCGAATCCAACCACTCGGTTTTTCGACGACTCGTTGGGAGCTTCCGTTATAATGCCGTGAAATATGGGGCGGCTGCGAGGCCGTGTGCGTGGTTGCTTCGTCAGCCGACTGCGTTCGATCTTTCACATTGGGGGGCAACAGCCTTGCTAAAACGGAGTAAGAGTGACGGCCGCGCGGACTTGCCCACGACAAGGCGTGCATCGATCGCGGTTTCGATATTGGTGACCGCACTTGCGACGACCGCGATCACGGTAAGCGCCCAGCCGCGCGGAAACTGCGACGCCTGCGATGCCGATTGCGATGGCCTTGTCACGCTGGCTGACGCCGATGCCTTTGCGGATGTGCTTCTCGGACAGACCGGCTGCTCGCCTTGCGCGGGCGACATGAACGGCGACGAATCGTTCGACGGCCGTGACATACAGCTTGTCGTCGATTGCCTGCTCATGCCCGAGCCGGTCGGCGCGTGCTGCGAGACCGGCAACGTGTGTGTCGTCAAGACGATCGACGCGTGTGGCGGTCAATGGCTCGGGCCGTTTTCGGCGTGTGATTCCGGCGCATGCATCACAGGCACACTGACCGCGCATCGCCCACAGCACGGCACGGGTTATTTTCCGTTTGCGCGCACGCCCGTCGCCTCGAACGATCGGCGCGATGATTTGCGCGGCCCCGGCATCCGCATCAACACGCCGGGCGACCTTGACCCGAACGGCGAGGACGATTTGATCGAAGTCGTCGCCGTCGTTTCACCCGCGGGTGCGTCCGTCGCGCTGCGTCGAAGCGACTCGGCGCTGCGCGTCTGGCTGACGCGCAACAAGGCGTCGGGCAGCGAAATCGCATTCAGCGGCGATGTAACCGGCACGCTGCCGCTTGGATCGGCCGATACAACAATCACGCTCTGGGTCGAATGGGCCTCACCGATTCACGGTACGGCCGATCTGCAATTGGAAAGCGCCGTCAGCGGGTTGGCGGCCGACTGGATTCGGTTTCACACGTTTCGATCGATCGTGCTGGCGCTGGGCGGCGAGAATCAGGTGCCGTCGCTGCCGGTCGACGCCAATGCCGGCACGTTCGTTGTCGGCACGGCGTTGTATCAATCGGGCTATGACGTGCATATGCATGACGAGGATGACGTCAGCGCGACCGGCGCAGGCGTCGTGTATGACAAGACCGTCGAGGCCGTCAGCCTTCGCGGCGTCGATCGCGTCGCCATCTTCGGCTATAGCCACGGCGGCGGATCGACGCACGATCTGGCATCTCGGCTCGATCTGAATCGCGCGGGGATCGGCATTTTCGAGATCGACTTCACGTCTTACGTGGACGGCGTCGGGAACGCATCCGACTTTGACACCTCGATGGAGACGCGGCGGCCGCCCAGCACCGGCGTTCATGCCAATCATTATCAGCGAGGCACGTTGGTGGATTTCTTCCTGGACGGCGGCCCGGTGGTCAACTCAATTCCGCCGCCGACGGGGTTGGATGTCGAGACGACGCCGTGGGGCGCTGGAGCGACACATTTTCAGGTAGATGACTTCATACAAGTGCGAGAGTTCATCGAAGTGAACCTCATATCCGAGTTGATGCCCTGATGACTGTTCACAAATCGGCCGTGACCCGGCGCAGTGCGAGATGAGAATGGAGCGACGTGCGATGAGTGTGCGACGGCGAAACCTGTTAATGGCGATGATATTCGTCGTGGTATTGCATGGCGGCATGGCCGTTGGTCAAGAAGTTCTTCCCGCGCCGGCCGTGCGCATCGCCCCCGACGGCGATTGGCAGCGCCTGTTGCAAAGCACGGTCGACGCGAAAGACGCAAATGCTTTCGATGAGCAGTTGATCCGGCTGCGCAGGCTCGCCGAGCGCGACGATCCATCGCTGTTTTCGCAACTGCTGCACTTTCACGATCAGATTGATCGCCCCCCGGCACAGCGGGATGCGCTCGTCGGCCGCATTCTGAAAGGACTGAACCTGCCGCGACACGCCGCCATCCTCGCGATCGTGCCGCATCTGGACAACGAAGTCGCGTCGATACGCGCGACGACCGCGCGGCTGCTCGCGCACTACGAGGATGCATCGCCGGAGCGCGAGGCCGATTTTTCGCCGTACCGCGACATCATCGAGCAGAACGTCCGCGCCGGCCGCCCGACGAGCGAGGCACTGATCCGCCATCTGTTTGCGACGGATGCGTCGCTCGCGCTCAGAACGCTGGTGCGGGCGTTTCAGTTGCGCGATCTCGACGAGATTCGCGCTATTCTGAAGAGCGAACGCGCCGTGGCAAACTGGAGCTGGAAGCGGCGCTACGGCATCGCCGTTGAGCCGTCAGATGAGACGGCGGCGGTCCGCGCGGTCGAAGATGGCGCCGCCCACACGCGCTGGTGGGTGCGGCTCTATGCAATCAAGACGTTGGCGGCGCACGCCGAATTGGCGTCGCCCGTCGCGACATCTCGCCTCGAAGCCGATCCGCATTCCCTCGTGGCGGAGGCGTACGCAGCCTATCAGGCGGGTGCGGCCAAGACGCCGAAAGCGGATTGATACGGAACGTCGTGATGATACGCCGGGGTTGACAGGTCTCACCCTGCGACCACAATTCACGGTCGTCTCGGCTTGCGGCGCTCAGTGCCTCCGGCCAAGAAGAAGTACGAAACCGTTCAGGAGTGCAACATGCGAATGATACACATGGCGGTCCTCGGCTTGTGGGCGTGCATTCTCTCAGGCTGCGCCTCGCAGGTCGGCGGCACCTGGGTGGCCGACCAGACGGCCGAGCCGAAGAGTCCCATCGCCAAGGTCTCGTTTTGCGAGGATGGCACCTTCACCGCTCACGCCGAATACGGCGATCACCGCTCCCATACCGGATCGGGTCGGTACGAGTATCGCAAGGGCATGTTGACGCTCGACGCCGAAGGCTCCATTCGAAGCTATAACGTGAAGGTTGAAGGCGATCACATGCACATCACGTTCGATGGCAAGACGTATCACATGAACCGCCTGAAGTAGTGTGCAGCCTCGCGGCTGATCAAGGGGAGTCTGATCATGGCAGGCGGCGACTCACAGGCCAGTCGTGCAAAGCTGGAGACGGTCGAGCCGCTCGGCATGCGCGTGTTGATCCGCAAGGACGCCGACAAGAAGAAGACGCGCGGCGGCATCCAGCTTCCCGATAACATCGAGATCCCCACGATCACCGGCCGCATCGTCGCGGTCTCGGCGCAGATCGAGCACGACGACGACTTTCCCATCAAGCAATATGACAAGGTGCTGTTCAATCCGAAGCACATGATCCCGGTCGATTTCGAGGGCGACAATCAGCTCTTTGTCGTGCCGGTTGAAGACGTGGTCGCGGTGTTTCGCAAGTCGGGCAGTTGAGGCGCGGCCCGGCAGTTGGCGCGCGTGCGGTATTGAGAGGGCATCTCCGCGAGCGAATGCGCCGGGCATCGCGAAGACCGCAAGGATTCAATGAGGGGGAAATGCAATCGTGTTGTCACCGGCGAGAATGCTCGGCCGGTCTTTTCGTATCGTGAAGTCGCGTGCTTGGAGGAGAGAGGGCATGTTTCGACGAATCTCGCGCGTCGCCTCGCTGTATGGTTGCATGGCGGCGCTGGTGTTCGGGCTGTCTGCTGCCGCGGTGTTCGGCGAAGTCTTCGGCACGAAGCGCGGCAAGGTCTACCACACATTTCCGCAGGATTGCGCCGCCGCGAGAAAGATCTATGTCGAAAACCGAATGACGTTTGCAAACGAGTCCGAGGCGAAGAGCGCCGGCCGGCGGCTGTGCAAGCAATGCGAGAATCTGGCGCGCAAAGCCGCCGAGAAGGGCGGATCCAGCGAACCCGGAGACGAACGTGATTCACGGCCGAAAGTGAAACCGCCTCCGGCTGACGACAAGAAGCCTCCGTCAGATGTGCCGCGCCGTCCGCCGGGCGAGACGGACGGCGATTTCGAATCGGTGCCGGAGTTCGCCGCGGTGTCCAAGGTTCTGTCAGGCGGCACGCTGGTTCTTGACAACGGCGAACACGCCGTGCTGATCGGCGTGGTCGTGCCGGGGCGAAACCAGCCGCGCTCGCAGGATGCGGTCCGCTTTCTCACCGAGCAGACGCGCGGCCGATCCTTGCGGCTGGTGTACGAGATTGACTCGTGTTATGACGATCGCCGCGATGAACTGGGCCGTCTCACGGCATACATGACGCCATCGCCGGATGGCCGCGATCTGGGCAGCGAATTGATCTTTCAGGGTTATGCGTGGGTCGATCGCGGCGTGCCGTTCGCGCGTCAGAAGGAATATCTGCGACTGGAGGACGACGCCTGGCGCGGCGGACGAGGCATCTGGGAGCGCGGCGGCGACGGCGGCGGCGAAACGGTCGTGACAGGCCGTCACGCGCAGTGTTATCATGCGCCGAACTGCGAGCATGTGAAGCTCATGGTGGGTGTCATGTCACTGACACTCGACGAGGCCCGCGGACGACGCCTGGCGCCCTGCAGCGAGTATCGCGCCCGTCGATAATCGGCCGCGCCGGCAACAAAGGGATCGACATGCCGAAATCCGGCGCAAAAAAACTGAGCAGCTTGCGCCTGATCGGCATGGTGCATCTTCCCGGACTGCCCGGCTCGGCGCGGGCCAATACCCCGATGGATCGCATCATCCGCCGCGCCGTTGCAGAGGCGCGGGCATTGGCAGACGCCGGCTTCGAGGCCGTTATTGTCGAGAACTTCGGCGATGCGCCGTTTCACGCCGACCGCGTGCCGGCCGAGACCGTCGCCGCCATGTCGATCGTCGTGGATCATGTCGTGCGATCGGCGGGCGTGCCCGTCGGGGTCAACATGCTGCGCAATGACGGGCTGAGCGGTCTTGCCGTTGCGGCCTGCACGGGCGCGGCGTTCATTCGCGTCAATGTGCTTTCCGGCGTCTACGCGACCGATCAGGGGCTGATCACCGGCCGACCGGCGGAATTGCTTTCGCGCAGGGCCGCCGTCGCGCCGCAGGTGTCGATCGCCGCCGATGTTCATGTCAAACACGCCCAGCCCATCAGCCAGCCGGACATCGCCCTCGCCGCGGAGGAGACGGCCTATCGCGCGGGGGCCGACGCGCTGATCGTCAGTGGCGTCGCCACCGGCTCGCCGGCGGATATGGCAATGGTGCGGCGCGTCGTGTCGGCCGTGAAAGATCGACCGGTCTGGATCGGTTCAGGTGTCACGGCGGCGTCAGTGGCGGACTATCTCGCCTTGGCGCGCGGCGTCATCGTCGGAACGGCGCTCAAGAAGGGCGGTCGCACCACGGCCGAACTGGACCCGCGCCGCGTGCGCGAGTTCATGCGTGCGGCCAGCCGGCGTTAGACGGTTTCGGCTACTTGCAATAGACCTGCG
>CAZRFP010000087.1:0-18101 GCA_964599535.1 uncultured Planctomycetaceae bacterium | reverse complement strand
GAGATAGACAGGATAGCCGACCTTATCAGCATCGAGAAACGCGGCATCAGCGGAATCGACGGCGAACGTGCGCAGCACGTCAATCCCCGCGCCATGTATGACCTGAACGCGATCGGAAACGTCGCTCTTCACTGCCCATTCACGGGCAAAGGCGGCGTGATTCGCCGAAAGCTCGATCGTGCGCACGCGTCCGCCCGGCGGCAGCGCTCTGGCCATGGCGATGGCCGAATAGCCAGCCAGCGTACCGACCTCGACGACTTCGCGCGCGCCGGCGCTTCGCAGCAGAATCTGCATGAACGCCGCCTGCTCCGGGGAAATCCAGATTTGAGGAATGCCCGCCTGAACGGCGGCCCGTTTCAAGTCGCGCAGGAAGTAATCTTCGGTCGTGGTCCGAGCGGCAATGTACTCGAAGTGCCGCTGCGTGATCAGCGTGGAATCAGCGGACATCCTGCCGCCCTTCCGCCCGCACCGTGTCAGATCGTATGGGCCGGCTTGGGCAAGTCACCGTGAATCTTCTGTTGCTGCGACTGTTCGCCGTCGAAGCTGAACAGCACCATCTCTTCGTTGATCATGGCCTGCAAGTGAACGGGCCGCCGCCAGATGCGCTGCACGTTCTTGAGCGTTTCGACGGCATACTTGATGTCGAGATCGATGCCGGTGTGCTTGTGGGCCATATAAAGATCGCCGCGGTTGGCGTAGTTGCCGTCGACCACATAAATGTAAGGCTGCATGTGATTAGTCAGCATGAACAGCAACTGCTGCTTGATCTTATTATAGTCGCGGTTGACGACGACCATGCGCCGCGTGGTCGGATCGAAGCGGTAGTGATACATCTTGAACCGTTCAACGAACTCAGCGGTGAGAAATTCGTCGATGAATGTGACGTCGTTATAGACGCGGCGCACTTCGAAGATCTTCTCCAGACCGAGGCCGAGCTTCTTGTCCCACTTCCGGGCCTCTTCCATTGACGTGCATTCATCGTATTCCTTGCCGAAACGGCCCTTGTTCCAGCGATCTTCAATATCGCGAAATAACTCGACGCCGATCTTGTACGGATTGATCTGGCCCGGCGGCATGTGGACCGTGCCGCTGTGATGATCGGCGTAGGTGATGATCTCGTCGTCGCGGAGGATTTTCGTCGTCATGAGCCGGCTGCGCCAGAACGTCGCCCAGCCTTCGTTCATGATCTTCGTCTGGCCCTGCGGTGCAAAGTAGTAGGCCTCTTCGCGGATGATGGAGAGGATGTCTGCTTCCCAGTCTTCGAGCGGAGCGTGATCGAGAAGGAACTCGAGCACGTCGCGCATCGGCGATTCGGGAAAGTGCCGCCGTTGCTTTTCGCGCTGACTGAGCAAGTCCTTTCGCTGCTGCTGAGCCTGCGCCGGCGGATTGATCCACCGCTCCATGTAAGGCTTGGCCTCGAACTTCACCACGTCTTTCTCGATGCGGCGTTCGTCGGTGGTCTTCTCTTCGGCGGCGCCGGGGCGGGCCTTTCGCCGCATGAAAGGCGAGTACGGATCGATCAGATTGTCGAGCGTGTAACACACATCGACCCAGCGCTCGACGCGATCAAAGCCGTAGCGATCGACATGGCGGCGAATGCGCGTCGCGTGGTTGGCCATGTCGTCCATCATCTTGCGATTCGTCTTGCTGAACCAGTAGTTGTTCTTGAAGAAATCGCAGTGGGCATAGACATGGGCCATGACCAGTTTCTGGTCGGTCTCCATGTTGTCGGCGACGAGATAGGCGTAGCACGGATCGTTGTTGATCACCAACTCGTAAATCTTGCCGAGGCCGTAGACGTGCTGCTTGCGCAGCTTTTCATACTCCATGCCGAAGCGCCAGTGCGGATAGCGCTGCGGAAAGCCGCCGTAAGCGGCGATCTGCTGCATCGTGTCAAAGTCGACGACTTCGAACCGCGTCTCGAAGAAATCCAGCCCGGCGTCGCGGGCGATTTCCTGAATTTCACGTGCGTAGCGATCGAGTTCCGGTCGTTTTTGCGCAAGGCTCATCGTGCGTTCCCGTCACTTCCCTTTGCCGAAGAACGTTTTCAGCGAGTCGTAAATGTCATCCTTGGTGTTGACGCGGCTGGTGATCACGTTCTCGTCTTTGTCGAGATACTCGTGAATCACATTGATGAAGTTGCCGCTGCCGTAGGCGCTGGCGACCTGGCAATAGCCAAACATGTTGATCTGAGGCAGCAGATGCGTCTGAAGCAGCTTGCAGCACTCGCGCGAGTCGCTTTCACTCGAGTTGTCGCCGTCGGAAAAGTGAAAGATATACACGTTCCACTCGGCCGGCGAATAGTGCGATTCCAGAATCTGCCGGCAAACGTGAAACGCGCTGGAAATCTTCGTGCCGCCGTCCTCGCGGATTCGGAAGAACGTCTGGCGGTCCACCTCGGCCGCGCGCACGTCATGCACGATGTAGCGGCTTTCGATGCCCTCGTAATTTCGACGCAGCCAGGCGTCGATCCAGAAGGCCTCCAGCCGGACCAGCTCTTTCTGCTCGTCGCCCATCGAGCCGGACACGTCCATCATGTAAACGATGACCGCGTTTGATTGCGGCTTTTTCACCGTCTTCCAGCTTCGGAAGCGATGATCCGAACGCAGAGGGATGATGATCGGATTGTCCGGATCATACAGGCCGGCCATGAGCTGGCGGCGCATGGCGGCGCGAAAGGTGCGCTTGAAGTGCCGTAGCGAGTTGGGACCGGTCATGCGGATGCCGCTGTAACGATCCTTCTCGCTGGTGATCGTATGCTTGCCCTTGGGCTTGATCTTCGGAAGCTGCAACTGATCGCCGAGAATGTCGGCCAGTTCGTCCAGAGAGACTTCGACCTCCAATATGTGCCGACCCGCCTCGGTGCCGCCGGCGCCTTTTTCGCTCTCGCCGGAATCGACGGTATCGCCGGCCTTGCCGTCGCCCGCGCCGACGCCGCCGTCGTTGTTGTCGCCATAGCGGAAATGGGGCAGTTCAATTCCCCGGATGGGGATGCTGATCGTCTTCTGCCCTTCGCGGCCCAGCAACTCCCCGCGCGTCAGGAACTTGCGAAGATCGTCGCGGATCTTGCCCTTGACGATCTGTCGGAATCGCTGGTGGTCTTTTTCGATCTTGAGGGCCATTTGTCTCCTCAGTTACGCTCCGGAGCATTATACGACCGGCACCTTTTCATCGGCTACGCAAACTCCCGTGTTATGAGTTTGCTGAAAAGGAATTTCCGCCGAGCCGACGCCACCGACAACAAGCCAAGTACGAGCGATGGACCTCAACGGACCGCCGTTTCGCCGTTCCCGCACGTGCAGCCATCATATCGGACGCGCCGGTGTTGCGCGACGTTAGCAGCATAAAGATATTATTCACAGCCCCGAATCGGTGGCCGCCTCACTTTCCGACGCAGAATCGCGAGAAAATCCGACCGAGCATCTCCTCGGTCTGGTCCCGGCCCACGAGCGTACCCAACTCTTCAGCGGCGACTCGAAGCTCGACCGCGACGAGATCGGCATTGCAAAGTTCGGCACGTAACTCCACCGCCGCCGAGCGCGACGGCTCGTTCAGAATCGGCTCTGCCGTCAATCCGATGGCGCGATCCAGCGCATCCACGGCTCGGTCCAGCGACTCGCGGTGCTCGGCCATGAGCGCGATGGCCGCGTCGCGCCGGTCGAAGGTGCGCTCGTGAAGCGCGGCGCGCATTCGATCCTTCAGCAGATCGCAGCCCCGGCCGGTCGCGGCGCTGACCGGCAGGATGAACGATGTCGCCTGCGAGGCTCCGCTGAGCAGCGCTTCATGAGTCGCTTCGTCGAGCAGATCACACTTGTTGGCCACGATCAGCGTCGGAACATCGGCACGCTTCACCTGTGCGATCGGAGAAGCCGAAAGCAGCTTCGGCGGCGTATCGGCCGCGTTTGATGCACCCTCACCGGACAGTGCCGCATGCGCGTCCATGACATGCAGGATCAAATCCGCATCTCGCAGGGCCTCGCGCGCCGCGCGCTGGGCCGAGGCGTCGAGTTCGCTCGACGCCTCGGCCAGACCGGCTGTGTCAATAAGTAGGCACTCGTCGTCACCGAGGCGCATCGGAGCGGAGACCGTGTCGCGCGTCGTACCGGCGGTCGGGGAACAAATGACGCGCTCCAGGCCCGTGAGGCGGTTTAACAGGCTCGATTTCCCCGCGTTCGGCGCGCCCGCGAGCAGCACGCGCGGCAGCACGCTCCATCGCTCCGCGCGAGCGCCGGCCTGCGCCGTCGAATGCAGCATGTCGCGAACGGCCTGGAGGCGACGACGCAGCTCGCCCGGCGTGATGAATTCGATCGGCTCGTCGGCGAAGTCCATCGCCCCCTCGACGAGCGAGATCAGATCGGCTAGTTCCTCGCGGGCTTGCGTCGCGCGCCGTGACAAAGCGCCGTGCAGCAGGCGCTCGGCGGCTTCGAGTTGATGATCCGAGCGCGCTGCGATCATGCCGGCCACCGCATGAACCTGCGAAAGATCGAGCTTTCCAGCGAGAAACGCCCGCGCCGTGAACTCGCCCGGCGCGGCGCGGCGCGCGCCGGCGGAGAGGCATGACTCAACGATGACACCCAGCAACACCGGCGAGCCGAGCACGTGAAGCTCCGCGACATCCTGGCCGGTATAGCTGGCCGGCGCGCGAAAGAGATAGACCGCGCCCGGCAGACGGCCGATGTCGAGCCGAAGCGTACCCGATCGCCATGCCGGAAAAGGGCCGGAGCTTATCGCCGGATCGGATTCAAAAAGCGTTGCAGCGACTCGAAATGCATCGGGACCGGACAAGCGGACGATGCCCCGTTCCGCCATGCCCGGCGGCGAACTGACGGCCGCGATCGTGTCGTCCGGGTTCATTTGTTCACGAGCATGCCGCGCGCTCCGCGGAGAATCAGCGAAACGTTGTTTCGGCGCGTTCCTCAGCGATCGTCCGTTCCCATCGCTCGCGCGAGCCGCGCTTGATGTTCTCCAGCGATGGAAGACCATGCGAAATCGCGCGACCATTTTCGTCGACCGAGCAGAACAGGAACGTGCCTGTCGCCACGATCTTCTGGTCGCTCCTGGGCTGTGTGATACGGGCATCGACGCGCACGCCGATCGTCGAATCGCCGATGTAGTCGATCAACCCGGAAAACTGAACGATGTCGCCCAGCCGCGCCGGAGCGCGAACCGATAAGCTGCGGATCGACATGAATACCAGCGGCTGAGGCGCCTCAAAGCAGCTTTCGGCGGTGATGTAGGCCGCGTGGACGCACCATTCGACGCAGCGGCCGCCATACAGCGTCTGATGATGATTCAGGTCTTCGCTCTTGACGAGGTGCATCGTCGAGACGGCCTGATCGATTCCGGGATGCGAGGGCATCTGAACCCCTTGTCGTCGTGGAGCGATGGTCAACACGCGCGCCGGGCGGCGCGCGTGGAAAGGGCGGATTATACAATCACCCCGCCCCGGCGTCATTGGCAGGCTCGAAAGCACGCCAACCACTGTGCCGGCGCCAGGTTTTCCGGCCGCGCGGATGGATCAACACCGATCTCGGCCAGTGCCGCATGCAGTCCGGCGGGCAAGGACAGCATTCTGGAGATGTGGCCGATGGTCTTGCGGCGAAAGCGGAAGAACCCGTGGACAAATTCCGAAAAGGCCTTCAGGTTTGCGTGGAGCCACTCGTCGCGAGGACGAGGTACGAGCCTGACCATTGTCGAATGGACCTTCGGTGCCGGCCAGAAAGCCTGTGGCGGAAGCTTGCAAACGCGGCTCGCCTCGGTCAGGAGTTGCGTCAGCACACTGACAGGACCGTAGTCACCGGTCGAATGGGCGGCCAGAAACCGATCGGCAACTTCCGTCTGCACGGTGAAGCACAGGCTCGCGATAGGCAGTTCGCACAACAGCAGGTCCACGACCAGCGGCGTGGCAATGTCGTACGGCAGATTGGCGACCAACTTCAACGCACCGCCAGCCTCGCGCTGTGCGTTACATGCGGCTTCGAGGACGGCCGGAGCGATTTCGGACTTGCGCGCCAGTGCGTCCGTTTCAAGAACCACGACGTTGTCAAAATCTGACAACTGTTCGCGGGCCAAACCGGCAACGACGGAATCAACCTCTACCGCGACGACCCGAGCGCACCGCGACGCCAGAAGGCTCGTCAGGCTGCCCGTGCCGCAGCCGACCTCCAGTGCCGTATCGGTCTGCGTCAGCTCTGCCGAATCGACGAGCTTGTTCATCAGGTTGCGGTCGATCAGAAAGCACTGGCCGAACCGCTTTCTCGGAGCCGTACCGACCGACAGGAGCAGCGATTGAATCGTTGACTTGGTCTGAAAAAATGATTCCGGAGGCCAGCGTTGCATGGAGGCTCCAATCCACGAGTCGGATTATAATGGTCCATTGTCCGTTGGAAGGCAGGATTTGTCGTGGGGCGAATCGGCCGATGTCAGCCGATGCGCGGCCCGGACCGCTCGAGGAAGAGAATAATGAAATCCAACGAAGTCCTTCGCGAGGCCGCCGAGATCGTGGGCGTAAAGGCGCTGGCGAGCGAACTCAAGCTCAGCCCGGCATTGATCTACAAGTGGTGCCAGGAAGCCGATGCGGACGATCCCGATCTGAGCGGGGCGCGCAATCCGCTCGATCGGCTCCGGGACATCATCGAACTGACCGGCCACGTCGGCGTGGTGAGTTGGCTGTGCCACGAAGCGGGCGGGTTTTTCGTTCACAATCCGGAAGCGAAGTGCAAGCACATCGACCACGATCTGCTGCAATCGACGCAGCATCTCGTCAAGGCGTTCAGCCATCTGTTGAACGAGGTGAGCGATTCGGTCGCGGACGACGGCGCCATCGAAGCGGACGAAGCCGACCGCATTCGCGCCGGCTGGGAACGACTCAAGACGACGGCCGAAACCTTTGTCGTGGCCTGCGAGCGCGGCGTGTATCGCGCCAAAAAGGGTAAGTGACGCCGACCATGAAAAGAACGAGATTCAGCGTGAGAATGGCATTGGCGGCGGCCTGTCTTGTGGCCGCGCCTGCGATCCATGTCGGTTGCGGCAATGACAAGCCAAAGACGAACCAGACCTCGCGCATGTCTTTCTCCAGCGAAGAGTTCAACGCCGGGCGCGAAGACGGTCGGCGCGACGCAAAGCTCTCGCTCTTCAACGACAGCGCGGCGTGGATGTGGCTCTGGATGATGGATGAAGGCTATCAGAAGGGCTACCAACATGGATGGAATCAGGGGCGTTCGGAAGTCAACTTCAACAAGGAACAAAAGCGCTCTCGCGACGAAGCCGGAGGAGACAAGCGCGAACAGCCCAGGCCGATGGAAAACTAATGGCGCACCTGTGCCATGACGCTCATCGCAGCAGGACGATCGTCGCCTGCGACTTCGTGACCGATTTCTGATACTTCACATATTGCTCGGCCGCGCCGTCGACGAACGCCGCGTCCAACTCGCCCGAGATCAATCCGCCCAACATGCCGTCGAGCACATACGCCTCTGGCGTGAGCGCCTCGCGTGCGAACAGCACCGGATACAGCCCATGTTCCAGCACCTGCCGATGCAGCACCAGCGCGCTGCGCGGCGCGATGTAGAAAACGCCGATCTGCCGCGACGGCGGCGGACAGTTCGCCAACGGCGCGAAGGGGTCCCAATATTCGGCCAGCATGGCGTTCTGCCCCAGAAAGCCGACCATGTCGCTGCCCGCGCCGAATTCGATCCATCGTCCATCCCATTCGATTCCCGTCCGCTCGCCGCACAATGCCTCGCGCAGCGGCCGTTCCATGGCTTCGACGACGCGTGCGTATGGCCAGGCCGTGGCCAGCAGGTACACATCGAACGGCTCATCGATCGATCTTTCCCGCCATGCATCGCCCGGCTCGACGCGCTTGTGAAAGAGCGACCGCCGATGGCGGCGTCCGCCGTCGCCCTCTTCACGTAGAACGCACGTCCAGCCGCCGAGGCGATGGAGATGCGTATCCACGCCATAGAGCGCGCCCCAGTACATGTTCTTGCTTGCCGTCTGCCCGTCGGCGAAGGGCCGCTTCGGCTGGCGGCGCTCCTGATAGAGCGCGACGTGGACGCTGACAGATAGATAACCGCGCTCTCTGATGGATTGAACCAGCGCCTCGTCAAAGGCGATCGGCATGGGAAGTACGGTGTCGATATGTGTTGTCTGCAGCGACGACGATGCCGCGCCGTTGACAATCGCCGGCGCGGGCCGGGCCGGTGTCGGCGCTTCGTAACGGATCAGCACAATCACGACAAAGAGGACCACGCCGAAAAAAAAGGCAAGAACCGTCGGAGAGCGCTGAGCGAGAAATCGGTAACCGGCCGATCCTCTCAGGCGTGCGACGACGGAAGACGCCCGCAACCGATGCAGCATCGACGACAGCCACGGGGAATCGGGCATGGTGGCGAATCTCCGCACGCGGGATTCCGAAACGCCATGGCCGAATTGGAATCGCGGCGCGCCTTCGTCGAGCAAGGTTGAATCGATCGACCGGCGTCAAAGAGGTTATAGCCGCGCGGCCGAAGCAAAGTCAGCGTCGTTCCGAGCAAGACCACGACAGCGCGCTCGCTATTGCTCGGTACTCCAAGCAATCAGCACCCCCAAGCCTGAGACAGCCTCCCTCACGGCGCTATTTCGTCAGCGCGAGAAACGGCCTCGTCCAGCCTGAGCTGAACGTCAAACGTCTGAAGCCGACCGAGCGGATCTTCCAGGAAGCTGACCTGCAACTTATGCGGACCAGGGCTGACGCGGCGCAGGTTCACGGCCATCGGCACCGACACCGACTCACCCGGCTTGAGCGTCAGAGGCAGTCGCGTCACGACTTCCGGATCGGGATGAAGCTGCGCGCCGTTCACCCGCACGACCGGCCAGCAGGCGATTTCGATTCGTGATTCGTTCTTGAGCGCGATCGAAACTGGCGCGGTGCTCTCGAAATAGGTCAATCCGAAGTCCGTCCGCTTCGGGCTGAAGGACCATTCGCGCGGACCTTCGATCGCGACCTTGATCGGCGGCGCGGGGGGGATGTCCTTCGGACCGGCCGCCGCCATGATGCGCACCGCGCCCTTGTCGGGCAGATCGTACGCCACTTCGCAGCCCCAGTGGGTACCGGCATCGACAACGTGAACGACGCGGCCGGGCGCGACGGACGGCTTTCGTCCGCTACCGTCCTTCTTGACGCGCAGCCAGACGCGGGCATCGTCGAACGGCTGGTTCAGCGCATTCTGAACGGTGGCGCTGACGCAAGCGGAAGACCCGTCGTTCGGCGCATCATAGTAGACGCGAAGCCGGCCGGACGGGATCGAATGCTGCAGGCGCTCAGGAGCGCTGTCATTGGGATAGACATAAGCCAGCTTGTCGCCGTCGACTTCGATCACGCGATAGTGGCTGAAGCCCGTCGCCCGGTCGCGCATGCAGGTGCTCGACTGGTGCGTGCGAACGAAATGAAAGCCGTCAAGCCCGTCGAGCTTGGCCGCGAATTCGCGATAGTCCCAGTCGGTCGACCCGCCGGCGACATAGAGGGCGACCTTGTGCTCGCGGATGAAATCCTCGATGCGGCCGCGTTCGCGCCAGACGTCGATCAGCCCCATCTCGTCGCTGTTGGCGACGATGAAATTCATGCGTTTGTTGCGATTGCGCTTCAGGTCGGCGTCGACCCATTGAATCTGCGTGAAATCCTGATCAATCGGATTGGCCGGATGATCGAGCAGAAGGATGCCGTGGTAGTCGCCGTAGTCGATCGCGCCCATCGGCCCGGTGGCGATGTGCTTCGTGAAGCTGGCCTCGTGGTCGTGCGCGCCGCAGAGCATGAAGACCGGTGCGTTGAACTGCTCGAAGTATTTGAGCACGCGCGACCAACTTGTCGCGTCGTCCATGACGCGAGACCACTCCGTATAGTCGCCGGTGGCGACGATGAACTCGGGCGCGAGCAGATTGATCTCCCTCGGCAGCATTTCGTCGAAGTCCGGCGCCGTGGGATCGCCAATGTTCATGCTGGACAGATGCACGAAGCGAAACTTCGACTTGAACTTGTCGATCACGCGCACGCTGCGCCGCGAGTAATACGTCTCCGACGGCGTCTTGACTTCGACATCGTACAAACCGGGCACGACATCTTCCGCCGCCTGCAAAACGATATGGCAATATTCCTGATTGAAATACGACGGCGGCGTCGTCGGACGCAGCAGAGACGACACGCTCGGCTCCTGCGCGTGCCGAAGCGTAAAACCGACATCGCCCTTGAAGTTCGACGGCAGGCTCATCACGAAATAGAACGTCTCGCCCGGCGCGAGGAAAATCGGTCTCCCCTGTGAAGGCTCGCGGATGACCGCGCCGTCGAGGGGCTTTCGCGGCTTTGACGCCGCGGCCTTCGATTCGTCCGCACCGGCGGCCACATCGGCATCGCGCAGCGCGGGTGTCTCTGATCGCGGCTCATCGGCGAGCACGGCGCCAATGCAGATTGCGACTGTAAATGCGGGGATCGCGCTGATACGCGCACAAGAGGCAAGCGCCCTGTACATAGCGTCACTCCATTGACAAGGACTGTCGTCCATAACAAAAACTATTGCATCATCAAAACAAAACGCTATTATAGGACAAGGGGCCTTATGGGGCCAAGCATTTCTCGGCCCTCTTTTCACAGTCTGGACCCGCGCCGGGTTGGAAGCAGGGAGGGCGTTTCATGAAGGGCCGAACGCCGTTTCGCATTGTCGTTGCGGAGCCATTTCAAACGGAAATCGTTGACCGGCTTCGAACGGTGGCGGAAGTCGTCGTATTGCCTGATCCAGCGCCCGAGACGCTGCTCAAGGCCATGCCCGGCGCGCACGCCCTCCTCGTCAACCACAAGGCCCACGTCACGGCGCGCATTATTAATGCTTCCCAGGAGTTGAAGGTCATCGGGCGCGCCAGTCATACGATTGACCACATTGATCTCAAGGCCGCCCGGCGCCGTTCAATTCCCGTTGTCTACTGCCCCAATGCCGCCGTCAGTTCAACGGCCGAATTTGCGTTGTCACTCCTCCTGGCCGTTCATCGCAGGTTGCCCTTTTTCGACAGCGAATTGCGTGATGGTCGTTTCGAGGCCGCACGCCTTGTCGTCGGCCGTGAGCTTCGAAGCAGCGTCGTCGGCTTTCTGGGAGGCGATCCCGTCGCGAACCGGCTCGCCGAAATGATCTCGGCCACGTTCGGCCCTGAGATCATCTCGTTCGATCCGCAGACCGGCGCGCCCGCGGGTCCGGGACGCGCCGTCGAGCTGGATGAACTGCTTTCGCGGTCGGACGTGCTGACGATTCATCTGCGGATGGGCCCCGGCTCGCGGGGCTTTCTGAACGCCGAGCGCATCGCGAAGATGAAGCCGACGGCCGTCATCATTAACGTCTCGCGCGGCGGCGTGATCGACACGACGGCGCTGGCCGACGCCCTCGTTCGCGGTGCAATCGGAGGCGCGGGACTGGATGTGTTTGAGTCGGAGCCGCTCCCGCTGAACCATCCCATTCGCAGCGCGCCAAACTGCATCCTGACGCCCCACGTTGCCGCCACGACGATCGACACGAACGAGCAGCGGCTGAGCGTCGCGGAAGACGTTATTCGCGTGCTCGTCGGCGAAACGCCAAACCATGCGACGGCCGCCAGTTGACCGATTCGACGATCGGCATGGACGTTCGCGCGATATTTCGCGCGGCTTGACGCATGGCCGGGCGATTCCTATCCTCTTATTCGTCGCGTAACGCAATACAGGCATGGCGTTCGCGGCAGCTCTCCACGATCACCATGCACCTGTGAAAACATCTCGGCTTGTTTCGGAGACCAGCGCAATGTCGGCAGTGAAAATCGCAATCAACGGCTTCGGTCGAATCGGACGTCTCGTGGCGCGGGCCATGGCAGGCCGCAAGGGGCAATTTGACATCGTCGCGATCAACGACGTCGGCTCGTCGCCCAAGACGCACGCCCACCTGTTCAAGTATGATAGCGTTCACGGCGTCTTCGACGGCGAAGTCTCCCACGACGAAAACAGCATCATCATCAACGGGGATCGCATCCGCGTTCTGACCGAGACAAATCCCGCAAACCTTCCCTGGAAGGACCTCGGCGCAACTGTCGTCATCGAAGCCACCGGCAAATTCACCGGCCGCGCCGCCGGAGGCAAGGCCGGCTACGACGACCATATCAAGGCCGGCGCGAAAAAGGTCATTCTCTCCGCGCCCGCCAAGGACCAGATCGACGCAACGGTCGTATTGGGTGTCAATGATGAGACACTCAAGAAAGAACACACCTTCGTCAGCAACGGAAGCTGCACGACGAACTGCCTCGCGCCGATCGTTAAGGTGCTCGTCGACAATCCCGATGTCTTCGGCACGAAGATCGAAGGCTTCATGACGACCATCCACGCCTACACTAACGATCAGCGCATTCTCGACATGGTCCACGGCGAAGATTTGCTTCGCGCCCGGGCCGCGGCCGTCAACATCATTCCGTCGTCGACCGGCGCGGCCAAGGCGATCGGCCTGGTCGTTCCCAGCCCGAACGTCACGCTGGATGGTTTCGCCTTTCGCGTTCCCGTGGCCGACGGCAGCGCGGTCGATCTGACCGTCGCGCTGGAGAAGTCGGTCGATGTCGCTACCGTCAACGCGGTCTTCAAGAAGGCGTCGGAGAGCGCCAAACTCAAGGGCATCCTCGAATACTGCGACGAGCCGCGCGTCAGTTCCGATATCATCCGCAATCCGCACAGCTCCATTTTTGACTCGACGCGGACGATGGCCAAAGGCCGAATGCTCAAGCTCGTCAGTTGGTACGACAACGAGTGGGGCTTCTCCAACCGCGTCTGCGATCTGGCCGTGCGGCTTAACGCATTTGCCTGATTCGCCGCTACACCGGTTCTGACTTTCCTGCGCTTGCGAACCCGCCGCGCTTCGAGGGCTTTGGCGTTGGATGAACCCTGCGCGCCGACGTGATCGCTACAGGCGTCACAATCGGCCCTCACGACGGATTTCACGGTTTCAACATGCCCACGGGCGAACTTATCAGACGGGACTCGTGATTCTCCACCATTTGGCTTAATTGCTCGGTGATTGCAGTTCTCTTATGCCGGCGGCCGGACCGGCCGCACGCAGGGGACGGCATCATGAGCGATATGAGCATATCTTCGGTTTCATCGGCCGGCGGCGGGCTGAACGCAAGCCGCGCGGCGACAACCGCAAACGCGAGCGCCGCCGGCACGACGGCCGTTCCGATCGGCGCGTCGCCGTCTCCGACCACGAATGCCGCGGCAGCGGCATCCGGTGCGCAATCGACCAGTTACGCGGCCCAATCGATCGGCGCGTCAACGTCAGCCTTCTCCATGACGCTGGAGCAGGTCGACTTCAACCGCATGTCGGCCTTTGTGCTCGCGCTGATCGCAGCGCTCTTTTCAGACAAGGACAAGAAAAAGGAAGGCGACGACGCAGCCGCGATGCTCGGGCTGCTCATGCTTTCGGCCATGCAACCGTCCGTCAGCAGGCTTTCGTATTACGAATCGACCACCTCACAAACCGCCCAAGGCGTGTCTGCGAATAATGTCAACGCGGTGCAGCCTACGCCCTACTCCGTCGCGTCCGGCGGCGCGGCGACGACAACGGCCGGCGGATCGATCGACGTTTCGGCCTGATCCCTTCTCCAGTTAGCCCTCTTCATGGATGAGTACGCGGCGGCGCCTACATGAACGCCGGACCGACTCCGCGAGATGGCGCCGGGCCTTGCAGCCAGTTCATCACCGGCTCGTAGTAAATCACCACCGCCATCACGCTCCCGATCAACAGCGCCGCGAGCAGGCCGACTTTGATTGCAATCATCTTGCGGTCGAACTTCCGCACCGCCGCCTCGCTCGAAACGAAATGCTCTATCAACTGACATCGCGACTCGATGCTGCCGTGCCGCCAGCTCGGTGCTTCCTTCGGAATGCCGTTCAACTCTGCGATGCGCGACAGCGTGCGCCCGAAGATGCGAGCGGCCGTCACGCACACGCCGTTCTTTCGCGCGCCGCTGTGTACCGGACAGGCCGGCAGACATGCGACGACATCGGCTGTAATGCATCGCACGCCGAACAGATCGGCCTGGCGTTCGAACTTTCGAGAAAGCCACGCAAAGCCGAAGAGCCACATCAGCAGCAGCGTCGCCAGCGCCGCAAGCTGCAAGAGCGAGTTGTCGATTGTGATCCGCTCGCCGAAGGCATGGTCGATCTGCAACAACAAATGCATGACGCCGCCGGCGATGTACATCGACACCACAGCAAACACGCCGAAAAACGGCAGATGCCAGTGGCGCACATGGCCGGCCTCATGGCCGAACACGGCTTCTATCTCCTCGTCCTCCATCGTCTCAAGCAGCGCGTCGGAAACAAGCACATAGCGCAGCGGCGCGATGAAGCCCATGACGGCGGCGTTGACCGTCGCGCCGTGCGTGTGCCATAGCAGAATCTCCCGATAACGCAATCCAACGCGGCCGCACATGGCCGTGAAGCGGTCGCGCAGCGGGCCGGCGGGCAGCGGCTCGGTCGACCAGATGTAACGCAATAGCCAGGGCGCGATGACCAGGACGATCACGGACACGGTGCCGAGCGCCGATTGCAGGATGATGTCCTGCATGAGCCGGTTCTTCGGCAGCGCGACAATCTGCGGACCGTAGACGTTAATCAGGTGCTTTCCCGCGACGATGATGGACATCGGCACGGCCAGGATCAGCAACTGATGGCGAATCTTATCGATGAGATAGGCGCCGAGGCCGAGTTGCTCGATCGTGCTGTGCTTTTTTGAAGCGCGCAGCGCCGCGAGCGCGGCACTGTCGCGAGGCAGCAGATCCGCCACATCGGCCATGTACGGCGGCGATGTCGTCTCATGGTGCCCGTCGTGCGCCGACGCGAGCGCTTCGGTGCGCATCTTGAACTCGACCGAATAATTCACGATCCAGACGATCAACAGCGACAACATCATCGGCGATAAAATGACCAACTCCCCGATGAGCGGATAGCGCCCCAGCCCCCAATGATTGCGCACGATGACCGTCCAGGGCGTGCAGACGAGCGTGAGAATCAAAAACGCCGAAAGCACGAACAGCAGCACATGCTGAAACCGGCCGTAGCTGTCGACCGCCGCGTCGTGCCCGTCATGCGAACCGTTCAGCTTGGCCAGCGCGCCGCGCCGCATGAATGATGCATATGCGACAATAATGAGCAATTGGCCGACGATAATGCCAAGCGTCCCGAAGCGGGCGGCATCGGACCAGGAAGGCATGCCGCCAAAAAGATTGCACGCCTCCGGCGGCAAATTGTCGCTGAGGACCAGTGCAAACGCCATGATGATGACAAAGTACATGCAATCCCGGACTTATGATCGGATCGTTGGATGGTTCACTTCCGTCATTCTAGGCGGACACGCCAACCCCACAAGCCGATCCGTGTCCAACTCCTTATGTGAACGATTGATCGGCGGCAATATAAGCCGGCGTCAGGCGTTTCAGAGGATAGGCGCCATCGCCGCCGAGCGGGCGCTTTTTGATGCGGGCAGCCTCGCGTTGTGGTACGCTCGCAAGCACATTCGGGTCCCGGCCGATCTGCCTTGAATGAAAAGGGGATGCCGGACCGCGACGACTCACAGGAGACTGATCATGATTCATCGACAACTTTCCTGCGGTGTACTTGGAATTCTACTGATCGCCTCGGTCGGAATTGCCCAGACTCCGCCCGATTCGCCAAAGCCGTCCGACGAGCGACGGCCTGAAGCGCGCGAGCGAGGTCCGCGTCGCGAACCGCCGTTCGCACGGATGGGCGATGTCAAGGCGCAGCTCGCCATGCTGACCGAAAAGCTGGAACTCGACGAATCGCAGCAGACCGAGATCACCAAGATTCTCGAGGTCCGCAATGAAAAGGTCCGCGAGCTGCGAGAGCAAACCGAACGCTCGCCGGAGGAAGCCGAGGCGATGCGCGCTCTGCGCGATGAAATGAACGAAGCAATGAAGGCCAACGATCGCGAACGCATGGAGGTGCTGAGAGAAAAGGCGGATCAGATGCACCGTGAACGCGAGGAGCGAATCGCTCCGGCGCGGCAGAAGCTCATGGAAACCGAGAAGGCGCTGCATGACGACATCGTCGCAACGCTTCGCCCCGACCAGGTCGAAAAGTTCGAGGAAGTCTGGAAGCAGCGCATGGTACGGCCGGGGGGCCGCGAAGGACCGATCCGCAATCCGCGAGCGCTGAAGTCGATCGTGGACGGCCTGAAAGACCTTTCGGACGAGCAAAAGGAAACCATCGACGCGCTGTTTGAAGCGTTTCGAGAGTCGGCACAGCGCAGACCAGAGCGACCGGAAGGCCGGGAGCGACCCTCGCGCGCCGATCGCGAAGAACGTGAAAAGGAAATGCGGGAGAAGACGGATAAACTCTTCAACGATGTCATTGCCGTGCTGACGCCGGAGCAAAAGGCGAAAGTCGAGGAGTCGCTGCGCGGCTTGTCGCGCCCCGGTCCGCGCGGTGAAGGCCGTGAAGGGCGAGGCGATCGCGACGGCCGAGGCGGTCGTCAGGGGCGACCCGGTCGGCCCGCATCGGACCCGTCAGACGAAAGCCGTCCGCAGCCCGGTATCTGACGCATCTTGACCTGAACGTACTGCCGCCGGTGCCGAATCGTCTTCGTGCGATCCGGCATCGGCGGTTTTCATTGCCACGAGCGGCTTGGTTCGTGAAATCTACGGCTCTAGCGTCAGACTCGCCGCATTTGGCATTTGCCATTTCTCACCCGTTTACGATACAATGCACCCGTTAGTGGCTACGGGTGATAGTTCGTCTAAACAGGGTGGAGTGGCAAGCCTGAACGGCTCGACGGTTCGCGCGCGTTCGCAAGAACTCAACGTGCTTCGTCGGACGTTTCGGGCTTGTCTTTTTTTTGCGCCAGCGCGACGGCCTCCCGCAGGCCGGGTTGATCTTGAACCTGAATCGTATTGCGGTCGATATCCCACGCTCCGCCGGGTTGTACGGCGCGCCGCGTGATATAGAAATAACTCGTGCCGCCGGGGCCGCCCGCCGAATACACGCCGCAGGACTTCACATCCGACCAGGAAATGTCGATCCGATCAAACAGCCGCCGAAGACTCGCCCCCTCGGAAGAAAGCACAAGTCGCCGCACATATCCGCGCGCCAGCGTCAATAGAGACACGAGCATCACGAGTACCGAAGTGAGCTTCATCCAAAGCGGCGTCGCGGTCACGATCAGAAAGACCATTAACCCGTTGATCGGCAACATCACGATGATGAAGATCGGAAGCGGTGTCTTGAGGAACGGCCACGTGCGTCGATATGTCTCGCTGCCGCGGGGCAATGGTGAATCCGTAGAAGAAACTCGCATCTGTCGGTCAGCGCGTCGGATCAACCCTCAACGGTAAGTCGCTGACTTCGCAACGACACAGCAGCCGATGGCAAAACACGTGGCATGGGCGTCTCGCCCAAATTTTTACCGCCGAGACGGCGGCGCTACAGGGCAGTCGCGCGGCTCTGGCCACAGGCTGATCGTGCCCGGCGACTCTGCCGATCGGCAAATGCTGACAACCGCGCGGTCGAGTGCCTCAATGCTCGTAGTATGTATGCGACGGCCGTCCGGCGAGAATCTGCTCTTTGCCCCAGTTGGCGACGTTTCGAAAAGTTTCTGAGCCGATGAACGACTCGAAGGCGTTTTTGTCGCTCCATTCGGAGAGGATCACGTAGCTCATCGGATCGTCGATGTCGCGGAACATCTTGGAAGAGGAGTGCCCGTCGATCGTGCGCATGGCGTGTATCACCTTGCGAAAGGCGCTCTCGAACGTCTCCTCCTTGCCGGGCAGTACCTTGTAATTCATGCCGATCGTCACCATCTCGAAGGCTCCTTGCACCCTGCCGCGCGCTGGCCGTCGCCTGCTTGAGCGTAACCGGGCGCGACTTGACGCGTCTGGGGCTATACAATCCAATTCGACGCGCCTATCTTAGTAAGAATCAACCCGCCCGCAAACACGGGCCGTCCGGACCGAACGCCAACGCGAGCCGTCCGGATCGCTCGCGCATGCGGTCCAATTGGAGAGGTGTCCGAGTGGCTGAAGGTGCATGCTTGGAAAGCATGTGTACGGTA